>JAYRLF010000490.1:0-2649 GCA_041905385.1 Allosphingosinicella sp. | reverse complement strand
GGGCACAAGCTTGGCGGCGGCAAGTGCGCGTGCCGAGACCGGATCGAGCGGCGGCGACAGCGCGAAGCCCTGGCCGTCGCGGCAACCGAGGCGGCGCAGCAGGCTCAATTGCTCGGCGGTCTCGATATGCTCGGCGATGCAGGGCAGATGGAGCGCGGCGCACATGTCGAGCACGCCCTTCAGCAGCCGCATGCCGGGCGCGTTGCGCGCGCCTGCAGTGACCAGCGAGCCGTCCAGCTTGATCGCGTCGAAGGCGAGCTCGCGCAGATAGGAGACCGAGGCGAAGCCCGCTCCGAAATCGTCGAGCACGATCCGCGCGCCGGCCTTGCGCAGCGCCTGCAGGTTGAAGCGCGCCGCCTCGAAATCGGCGAGCAGGGCGGTTTCGGTCACCTCGATCTGAAGCCGGATCGGATCGAGCCCCTGCTTGCGCAACGTCCTGAGGATCCGGGCCGCGCTCGCCGCCGAGCAAAGCTCGACCGCGCTCAGGTTGAACGAGAGCCGAATCGCGTCGGGCCACCCGGCGGCTTCCGCCGCCGCGCGCTCGAGCAGCAGCTCGGTGGTCCGCTCGACCGCGTTGATCTGCTCGGTGATCGGCACGAATTCCGACGGCGAGATCACGCCGAGCTCGGGATGGGTCCAGCGCGCCAGCGCTTCGAGCGCGCGCAGCCGGTTCGAGCCGAGGTCGAAGATCGGCTGATAGGCGATCGAGATCTGGTCGCCGAAAGCGGGATCGCGCAGCGCGCGCTCGATCGCGACGCGGCGGCGATTGGCCGCGTCCAGCTCGGCGGTGAACAGGGACACGCAGCCGCGGCCGCGCTGCTTGCCGCTGTAGAGCGCGGCATCGCAATGGCCGAGCGCGCTGGCGACGCTGTCGGCGCCGGGCTGCACCATGGTCAGACCGCAGCAGGCCGAGATCCGGAATTCGCGGCCGCCGACCCGATAGGGCTTGGAGATCGCGTCGCAGAGGATCTCTGCCTGGCGCTTGGCCGCTTCTTCGGTCTCGCCGTGAAGCATCAACGCAAATTCGTCGCCGCCGACGCGCGCGACCTGCGCCGCGGGACCGGCATTGCGCCGCAGCCGCTCGGCGACCTCGATCAACACGGCGTCGCCGGCCGCGTGGCCGAACGTGTCGTTGATCGGCTTGAAGCCGTCGAGATCGAGCAAGGCGAGCGCAAAGCTCGACGCACCTCGCCCGGCCATTTCCGCCTCGAGCGCAGCGAGGAAGGCGCGCCGGTTGGCGACGCCGGTGAGCGGATCGGTGTCGGCAACCTGCCTGACCCGGGCCTTTTCGGCGACCGCGGCCTGCTCCGCTTTCTGCGCGCGCCGGCGCTCGATCTCGATCTCGGAGCGCGATCGGACCAGCTCGACGAAGCCCTTATTGTGCAGCTCTACGAGGCGCATCACGAGGAAGGTGATCAGGATCAGGCTGAGGCCGACGCCTAGCGTGCCCTCGATCGGCGACAGGACCAGCCAGAGCCCGAGCGGCAGCACGAAGAACAGCAGCGGCATCCGCGCCGCCGCCGGAAAGCAGCTCAGCGAATAGGCGCCACCGAGCGCGGCGAGCGAGGTGAACAGGATGACCAGGTTGCGGTCATGTGCGGCGACCGCCGTATAGAGCGAGATCGCGCACAGGCCGAGGCCGAGGCTCATCAGGATCGCGACCACCACGGTGATGCGCAGCTCGGACAGGATCTGCGCCGGATTCGCCGAGCGATGGCGCCGGCCGCGCCACTGGACGATGCGGGCCAGGGCGACCAGGCTCATCACGATCGCCGGCACCAGCAGGTCTCTGGCGGTCGCACCACCGGCCAGAGCGAGGCCGAAGAAATTCACGAAGCCGATCAGGTAGAGCAGCGGCACCTGCTTCTGCAGCGCCCGGTGCCGTTCGCGCAGCAGCGCCCGGCCGAACGCGGTGCGTCCTTCCCCAACGTCGAAATAACGCCGTGCGTTGAACGCGATACGCCGCCACATGGTGAGCGCCATAGGCGCGATAGTCTTAAGGAGAGGTTCGTCCCGACCTGCGCCCGATTGCTAGCCTTCGCGCGCCAGCCGTTGCAGCCGGCCGCGGTCGAGCAGGCCGAGATTGCCGCTCAGCACCCGGGCGAGCAACGCGGCATCGAGCCGGAAGAGCCGTTCGAACAGGCCGAGACGGGCATCGACCCCGGCCGACGCGATCGCGCCCACCAGCGCCCGCAGCGGTTCGCGCTGCCGCCACCGGCGCCGCGCCTCGTCTTCGACGAGGTCGTGCAGGGCGGGGCCGCTGAGATCGGCCTGGCGGGTCAGCAGCATGGCCGCCTCGGCCGCATCGGCGACGGTTCGGCCGGTGAGCGGATGCAGCATGCCGCCGCGCAAGCCGAGCCGCGCAACCCGGGCGCCGCCGATCCGCCAGAAGGCGGCGAAGTCGCCGCCATAAGGAAGCGGCCGAATCGCGACGATCGGCGCATCCCCGACCGCGCCTTTCCAGCCGCGCAGAGCGGCATAATCGTCGAGCCGGTCGGCAGCCTTCGGATCGGGCTGGACGCGCTCCGAAATGCTCGTCTCGGTCAGCAGCAGCCGGTCCGGCGCGAGCGGCACGACCTGGATGAAGCGAAGCCCTGCAGCGGCATCGGCGGTCGCATCGACCAGCACCGGCCGATCGACGCCGTGCGG
>JAYRLF010000054.1:7943-15135 GCA_041905385.1 Allosphingosinicella sp. | reverse complement strand
CAGCATGTCCTCCCAGCGGGAAAGGGGCATGTCGAGCAGCGCGCCGCCCCGGCCTCCACCACCCGCGCTGTTGACCAGCATGTCTATCCCGCCCCAAGTCTCCCGGCAGGCGGCAACGGCACGCGCGACCTGATCCTCGCGGGTGACGTCGACCCGCCAGACGCTCGCCCGTCCAGGCGCCTCGGCGGCAATGGCCTCGGCGGCTTGCCGATCGAGATCGAACAAGGCGACATCGACCTGGTGCGCGAGTAGGTGTCGGGTCACCGCGGCGCCGATGCCGGAGGCAGCGCCGGTGACGATCGCCCTGCGCGTCATCGCGCTTCGGCCTGACGCGGGCGGAGTGCCGTCGCAGATTCCGCGGCCGGATCGAAGCCAAGCACGGGCCGCGCCCGATAGCCTTCTTCCAGGGCCTCGACGACTTCGCGGCCAAGCTCGATCGCCAGGCCGCGCAGCGCGACGTCGATTTCCTCGACCGATGAAGCGCCGACGACCGGGACAACATCCCGCGCCCGCAACCAGGCGATCGCGAGCGCGGCTGGCAGCTCTCCCCGATCCTCGGCCAGCGCATCAAGCGCCCCGAGCACGGAAGCCTCATTCGCCTCGCATCGCCAAGCAGCGAGGCGACGGTCTACGGCAAGCCGGCGGGCATCGGCGTGCGAACCGGCGAGCAGGCCGCGCGCGAGCGGAGACCAGGCGAGATAGCCGAGCCCCTCCTCCCGGCACATCGGGATCATCTCGCGCTCCTCCTCCCGGTAGAGGAGATTGTAATGCCCCTGCATCGCGACGAAGGGCGAAAAAACGGCCTGGCGCTGAAGCGCCACGGCCTTCATGAGCCGCCAGGCGGACATCGAGGACGCGCCGAGATAGCGCACGCGGCCCGACCGGACGAGATGGTCCAGCGCCGCCAGGGTCTCCTCGATCGGAGTCTCGCCATCCCATCGATGAATGTAGAGAAGGTCGATCCGGTCGGTTCGCAGCCTTGCGAGGCTCGAGTCGACGGCGCTGAGCAAATGACGGCGCGAAAGCCCCCGGTCGTTCGGTCCCGGGCCGGTCGGAAAGAAGACCTTGGTTGCGATCAGCGTCTCCTCCCGCACGCCAAGAGCTTCGATCGCAGCGCCGAGCCGCTGCTCCGCGAGCCCGCCGCCATAGGATGTGGCGGTGTCGAAGAAGACGAGGCCGCGATCGATCGCGCCGCGGACCAGGGACCCGATATCATCCTCCCCCAGATGCCAGGCAGTCCTTTGCGGGTCACCGAAATGGGCCGTGCCGATCGTCAAGGGCGGCACCTTCCATTCCGATCTTCCGAGCCGCAGAAACTCCACGCAGGTCAGATATCGTTGTGAGGATTGAAGCGCTTCGGCGGAAGGACCGCGGCCACCGCCAGGTCCGCCACGGCCATTCTGATCTCCTCGGCGCCATCCAGTAGCTCGAGCGACGCGATATTCTCATCGAGATCCTCGATGCGCGTCACGCCGACCAAACCGGTGGCGAGGGCCGGATGGGAGAGGCAAAAGGCCAAAGCGAGCTGGGCGGGGGTCGCGCCAAACTCGCCTGCAATGGCGGCAAGCTTGGGCTGGCGTCGGCGTATCTCTTCCCTGATCCCGCCTGCATCGCGGGCAATGTTGCGGTCTCGAGGCCGAACACCTTCCGAGAAAGCGGGCGGGTCGACGCGGTCGCGGTCCAGATGGCCGGCCAATATGCCGCCCTCCAGCATGTCGGCGGCGCAAAGACCTATGAGACCCGCCTCGAACAAGCGGGTGAAGTCGGCGCCTTCGACGATTCCGCGGCGCATGACATTATACTGCATCTGGAGCATGGCGGGTCGCGGCCAGCCGCGATCGGCGCACAAGGTCACGACCTCCTCCACCAGGTCGGGCGCGAAATTCGTGATCCCCCAGGCCCGCGTCAACCCCGCCTTCAACAGCGCGACGACCTCCTCGACGAACGGCTCCAGCTCGACCCCGTCCGTGGGCCTCGACACCAGCACGATGTCCACATGGTCGTGGCCCAGCCGGCGAAGCGAGCGCGACAATTGCTCCCGGAACCGTTCCTTGGGATAATCCCAGAGCCAGAGTTTCTGGGCGATCAGATACTCTTGGCGGGACCGGCCAAGCGCGGCGAGCGCCCGCGCGACGGTTTCCTCCGTTTCCGGCTTGTCCCAATAATAGCCGATGTCGAGCAAGTTGATGCCCTGGTCGAAGGCCCGCGCCAGGAGCATTTCGAGTGCCGACGGATCGCAGCGCGAAAACGTATTCCATGATCCAAGCGAAAGCCGCGACACCGGCGGCAGCGCGTCGTCGATCCGTCGATAGAGCATGGGGCGCTAGAAACGGTAGGAGGCCGTCATCGCCACCAGGCGGGGGTCGCCGGGCTGGTTGATCAGCACCCCGAAGATCGCGGCGGCCTGATCGTAGACCAGATAGCGATGATTGGTGAGATTGGTGCCTTCGATGCCGATCTCCAGATTCGGAAGCGCCGCCGGCGTGAAGGTGGCGCGGGCGCTGACCAGGGCGAACCCGCCGAGGACTGAGGTGGGATCAGCGATGGTGAGAAACTGCCGGCTCCGATAGCTGACGTCGCTGCGGATCATGAACTCGCCGAGCGCGGTGCCCCAGGAATATTGGACGCCGGATGAGATCGACCATTTCGGAACGTGGGGAAGCTCGGTGTCGAGGGTCACGCCCGCGGTAACCGCGCCCGCGGCGAGACTGGTGAATTCATTGTGCGTGTAGCCGATCCCCAGGTTGAAATTGAGGCCCGGCGACGGGCGGGCCGAGAGTTCCGCCTCGAAGCCGTAGAGCCTTGCGGTGCCGCCGTTCGAGGTCAGGTTGACGACGCCGCCCGTCGGCCCGGGAACGATCACGTTGAGCTGAATGTCCTCCCAGCGGCTGAGATAGGCAGCGAAATTGGCGGTCAGCCGCCGATCGAACCATTGGGTCTTGATGCCGCCTTCGAAGGTCCGCAGCCGTTCCGGATCATAGACCGGCGCCGCGAGCGTCGCAGTCGGGTTGGCGAAGCCGCCGCTTTTGAACCCTGTCGAGAAGGTTGCGTAAAGCAGGATATCGTCCGTCGGATTCCAGTTGAGGCCAAGGCGAGGCGTGAACGACGTCCACGACGCAGAGCGGGTCTGGCGGGGAATGGTGATCAGGCCACCACGTTGGGGAAGCGACACCTGGACGGTGAAGTCCTTTTCGTCGCGATTGAGGCGTGCGCCGAGCGACAGCTCCAGCCCGTCGACGATCTCGATATCGTTCTGGGTATAGGCCGCGTAGGAGGTCGCGCGATAATCGACTTCGTTGAACGTGTTGCGCGCGTCGCTCGCGAGGCCGGTGATTTCATAGACCCCGCTGAAGCTGCCGCTGAGGCGATCGGAACTGCCGCGCTCCCTGAAATAATAGAGCCCGGCGACATATCTCCAGCTTCCCCCGAAGATGGCGCCAGTGGCCTGGAGTTCCTGACTGAACTGATCGTCGCGGATCGTTTCGTCGGTGAAGGAGATGGTGAAGGGGCTGTTGTCGCCGTCCACCTGAATTCTGGAATGAAGTTCGCGATAGGCGGTGATCGAGCGGAAATTGAACCCTGGCCCGGTCGTATAGCCCAGCGTCACAGCGCCGCCGCCGATATCGTAATCATCGCGCAATGGGCTGGTGCTCGCGGTCCGGTAGGTACCGGGCAAAGCGAAGGCGGCGCCGTAGACGGTACCGGCCGGAAGGCCCTGCGCTGCCGCCTGGACGGGCGCGGCGATCTGGTTGAACCGGGCGATCAGCGCCGGGCTCGAGGTGACCGCCGCGATCTGGGCGACCGAGCCCCTGTTGCGCTGACGGCTATAGTCGCCCCTTATGTCGATAGTGAAACCATCGGCAGGCTCGGCCAGCAAGGCAGCCCGAAGCACGAGGCGATCCTCGCCGTTGAGGCGCTCGTCGGTATAGATTCGCCGTCCCCAACCATCGGCGCTGAAATAGCTCGCCGATGCCTTGAAGCCGAGCCGGTCCTCGATCAGCGGAACATCGAGCTGGGTGATGAGGTCGGCGCGGCCATAGCTGCCGAGCCGGCCCATGATCCGGCCATTTGCCGGGCCCGAAAGGCTCGGCGCCGTCGTCACGACGTTGATCGCGCCGCCGATCGTGTTGCGCCCGTAGAGCGTGCCCTGCGGCCCGCGCAATATCTCGACGCGCTCGATATCGGCCAGGCTGAGCAGGCCGCCGATGGTTCGCGCGAGATAGACTCCATCGACATAGATGCCGACGCCCGGATCGGTCGGAAAGGCATAGTCGCCAGTCCCGACGCCGCGAATCCATGCGGCATAAGCGGAGCCGCCCGCGGTCGGGCGATTGGTATTGGTGAGCTCGACATTGGGCACGAAGTTCGTGAGCGTCTTGAGGTTCGTCGCGCCCCGGTCGGCGATCCCCTCGCCCGAGATCGCAGCGACCGAGATCGGGACATCCTGGAGCCGTTCGCTGCGGCGCTGCGCGGTGACGACGATCTCGTTTCCTTCGGACGGGGCGAGGGCGTCATCGGCCTGGACCGCGCCCTGGGCTTCTGCGGCCTCAAGATCAGTCTGGGCGAAAGCGGGGCTCGACGCGGCCAGCGCAATGGCGGGCAGCGTCATCCTGGCGATGGCCAGTGCCGTCGTCGACCGAAGGTTTCCCATTTTCCTCTCCCTCCCTTTTGACCCCGCTGATCGGCGTTTTCGCCTGGTCAGCCGGCAATGTTGAACTCGGTTCTCTGAATCAGCTCGTCCTGGACCCTCGGATCGAGCTGGGTGAAATAGGCGCTGCATCCGCCGATCCGGACGATGAGATCGTCGTGCGCCGCCGGATCGGCCTGGGCCTGCCGCAGGACGTCGCCGTCGACGGCGTTGAACTGCACGTGCTTCCCGCCCGCAGCGAAATAGTCGCGGATGAGCCGGACCGTCCCGCTCCTGCCCTCGGCCGAACGCAGCAGGCCAGGGGCGACGCGGACGTCCATGGCGAGCGACTGCCAGGCCGCCTGGTCGATCTTCGCCGCGCTGCGAAAGGCGGCCGACAGGCCGCTCCGGTCGTGCCCGCGCATCGCGCTCACCGCTTCGTCGGCAAGGCTTTCGCTCGCCCGCCGGCCATCGGGCGTCGGACCGGTCTGGATTCCGCCGGGGAGGACGCAGGTGCCGATCGTCAGGGCGCTCCCCTTGCAGCGGCCGCCATAGCTGGTGGTGAAGGCGCCGATCGACTTCACGCAGAAGTCGAAGAGGTCGACGGCGATGGCGTCGACATAGTCGTCATCGTTCCCGAACTTGGGTGCCGCCAAAGCGAGAGCTTGCGCGCGCTCGCCGTCCGGGCCGCTCCAATCCCGCTGTAGATGGCGGAGCAGGTCAGACGCGGTCAGGGTGCCGTCCTCGAAGACCAGCTTGCGAATGGCGGCGAGCGAATCGACCACGTTGATCAGCCCGATCGGGTTGATCGCCGAACCGTTCTCGAACGGCATGGTGCGGCCCAACAGGTTTCGATCGGCGCCGATGCCGCCGGCGGTCAGGGCGGATTCGACGGGCTGCGGGAAGCGTTCGCCATAAGCGTGGATCGTGACGTTGTTGAATTCGGCCTGGAGCGCCAGGAAGTGGACCAGCTGCCGCTTGAACTCGGCCAGGAAGTGGTCGAACGAGGCGCAGCGATCGAGCGCCAGCGTTTCCGGTCCGACCCGTTGTCCGGTGCGGGGATCGATCCCGCCGAAGAGCGCGAAATTGAGGACCAGCGGCGCGACGAACATCGGGGACGCGACCATTCGCGATTCGCCGATGATGTTGACCCCGAGGCAACCGGCGACTGCATAGTTTCTCGCCTTGTCGAGCGCGACACCTTCCCGCTGGAGGAAATCGATGCAGGATTTGTCGGACAGGAAGGCCGGCAAACCGACCCCGGTCGCGACGAGATCCAGTGCCGTCTCCAGCAGCTTTTCCGGCGTGCCTTCATGCACCCGGAGGGTCAGCGTGGGATGCGGCGAAGGACAGGTGCGCGCTGCCTCCAGGATCAGATAAGTGAGGTCGTTGGTCGCGTCGCGACCGTCCGCGGTCTGCCCACCGATCACGCAATTATGCCACTTGGCGAGGCCGCCATATTTGTTGCGGTGGGTTTGTCCGGAGGTGATGACGATCTGGCTGTCCTTGACCCGCAGCCATTGCAGCAGCTCGAGCGCATCGGCGACGTCGACGGCTCCTGACTCGAGGTCTGCCCGATAATAAGGGATCAGGAGCTGATCCAGCCGACCGAAGGACAGCACCCCTGCAGGCAGGATCATGAGGTACATGATCCAGAGGCTCTGCATCGCTTCGCGGAAGCTGCGCGCCGGCCCGAGCGGAACCTGCCGGCAAGCGCTCGCCATTGCGAGAAGCTCGCGGCGGCGCCCAGCCTCGGTCGCGCGCCCGGCTTCCTGTTCCGCCGCATCGGCAAGGCGCGTCGCAAAGTCGGCAATCGCGCGCAGGGAGATCAGGATCGCTCGCAGCAGATCCGCCCGATGAATATCCTCGGCGCTGACGAGCCGCGTGGCGGCGAGCTTTTCCTCCGCTTCCCGGATATGGGCCGCGAGGCCGTCGCGAAGCACGCGCTCATAGTCGAACACGGCGATGATCTGGCTGATCTCGTGATGGATGCCCCAGCCGCAGCCCAGCATCCCGCCAGGTCCCCACCCTTCGGTCTTGCTCCGGAACGGCGGGAGCACGACCCCGAGCTGGGCATAGGGCCACAGCCGGTCGTCGTCGTAGAGCGAGGTCATCCGGGCGGTAAGGCAGCGATCGGCCCAATAGGCGTTCATCCGGGATATTTCGGGCCGGTCTGCCGGATCGACAGCGAAACCGCTGCCGACCAGGGCATCGAGCTCATCCTCGCCCCAGGGCGCCCAGAGCGAGCTCAGCTCGATCGCGTCCGGCCGGCTGGCCATATTTCCTGCGAGCAGGTCATCTGGCTCGATGAAGACGGGTATCTCGCGCAGCACGGTCTCGAATGCGTGCGCGACCCGCAGCACCTGTGGTTGCCCCTCGCTTTCCTGAAATGCGCGAGTCATTAGCTGAGCCTTGGCGATGCTGACCGAGAAGCGTCCCTGGCGGACCGTGGCCAAACGGTCGTAGAAACGGCGGATGCGCGCGGTCATGGCGGAACCGCCGTCATCCTCGCGCTTGCCCGTGACCGCCTCTGCCAACGTCGCCAATGACCCGCTCCCAAGTGCC
>JAYRLF010000054.1:0-7933 GCA_041905385.1 Allosphingosinicella sp. | reverse complement strand
CGCGCCCCGATCAGGCGAGGGATTAGAGGCGGTCGCGCTTCAGCGGAAATGCATGGACGAGATGTCGCCTATTCGCCCTGCGAATAGGTCAGATCGTCGGCCGCCATCAGGTCCTGCGCGCAGTCGATCAGCAAACGCCGGATCCAGAGGTGACCGGGATCGCCGTGAACGCGCGGATGCCAGGCCAGGGAAAGGTCATTGTCGGGGAACTCCATCGGCGGCGCGGCGATGGCGATAAGGCCCTGGGCTGCAAACTCGCGGGCCAGACGAAGGGGGAACATGGCGACCAGGTCGGACCGCGAGACGAGGAAGGGGACGATCGAGAAATGCGAGACGCGGGCGACGATCTTCCGCTGCCGCCCGCGCTCCGCGAGAAGGCTGTCGACGATGTTGCGATAAATGGGACGGTCGCTTTCCAGCGCGACCCAAGGCAGGTCGATGAAGGTATCGACCGTCAGCCCCTTTCCGAAATCGGCCAGGGCCGGATTGTCGGCGGCGCCGATGATGACGATCCGGTCGTGACAAAGTTTGCGCTTGCGCCAATGCGGCGGGAGCGATCGGAGCCACCCGATGCGGGTGTCGAATTGGCCCTGATCGAGCGAGACGAGGTCGGTCTGCCGATTGGGAATGATGGTGATCCGCGTGACGACATGAGGAGCCTGCTTGGTCAGTCGCCGCAGGAACTCGGGTATCAGTACCTGGCCGGCATGATCGGTGATCGCGATCTTGAAGGTTTCGCGCGATTCGGCCGGATCGAAATGCTGGTCCGAGAAGAGCTGGCGCATCTCCGGGACGATCGAGCGCAGCTGCTCCTGAATGCGCAGCGCGCGGGCGGTCGGGACGAGCGAATTGCGCTCCCGGACCAGCAGCTCGTCGTCGAAGATGACCCGCATCCGAGCGAGCGCATGGCTGAGGGCAGGCTGCGACATGCCGATCGATCGGGCCACTGCGCTGAGATTGCGGTGCTCCAGCAGCAGATGGAGCGCGGTGAGCATGCCGAGATCCATCTTGCGGATATGCGAGTCTTGAATAGCCGACATCCTCGGGTTGCATTGGCAGGCATGACTTCTCGCCTCTAACGAGGAGAAAAGCAAAGGTGGGAAGGGTGAGATGGAGGCAGTCGCTGGAAAGCCGTCGTCCTGGGCGACGCGTGGCACGACCAATCCGGCAGTGGTGCTGGGGCTCCTCTACCTGCTCAACACGCTGCTGGTGCTGGACAAGATCATCTTCACGATCCTGCTCGAGCCGATCAAGGCGGAGTTCCAGCTCACCGATATGCAATTGGGCCTGTTGGCGGGGACGGTCTATGCCCTGTGCATGGGGCTGGCCAGCCTCCCGCTCGGCATTGCGGCCGATCGTCTGAGCCGGCGCGGCCTGGCCGCGAGCTGCCTGGCCATCTGGTCCGCCATGACCGCCGTTTGCGGATTCGCACAGAGTTTCGTCACGCTGCTGCTGGGACGGATCGGCGTTGGGCTCGGCGAGGCCGGTGGTGGGCCGGCCGCGCTGTCGATCATCTCGGATCTCTACGCGCATCGGCGCCGCGCCACCGCGGTCGCGATCTTTTCCCTCGGAACCCCGACGGCAGCGCTGATCAACCTGACGGTGAACACCCAGATCACCCACGCATTCGGCTGGCGGGCCACCTTGCTGATCGCGGCGGCACCCGGTCTCCTACTCGCCCTCGTCCTTTGGCTGTGCATGGCCGAACCGAAACGAGGTGCTGCCGATCAGAAATCGGTCGGGACCAAGGCCCCGCCGCTGATGGAGACGGCCCGCTTCATCTGGAGCCAGAAGTCGCTGGTTCACCTGCTCGCCGGAGCCATGATCGCCTATATCGTGCTCGCTGGCGTCAGCAGCTGGAATTTTTCCTATCTGGTCCGAATCCACAATGCGAACCTCCACGAGATCGGGCCCTATCTGGGGGTCGGAATCAGCAGCGCCGGCCTGATCGGCCTCTACCTGACCGGACGACTGGCAGACTTCCTCGCCGAACGGGATGAGCGCTGGCGGTGCTGGATCATGGCCATCACGATCCTCGGCTCGGTCGCATTCGGCTTCGTCGTCTTCACCACGCCGGACCTGTGGGTGGCAATCGGCGCGACGGCGGGACTCGCAGCCTGCGCGACGCTCTGGCTGGCGCCAGGCTTCGCGCTCACCCAAAGCCTGGTCGCCGTCAGGATGCGGGGGACCGTCGCCGCGATCGTTTTCCTGATCGCCAATCTCGTCGGCTATGGCATCGGGCCGCTGGCGGTGGGGGCACTGAGCGACCTGTTCGCGCAGGCTGGCGCCGCCAATTCGCTCCAGATCGCGATCCTGTGCGTCCTGACCGCGAACGTCTGGGCCGCCGGTCACTTCGTCCTGGCGGCGCGCCGCGTTCGCGTCGATCTCGGCCGGACCAACGGCACCGAACCAATTCTGGGACATTAGATCGCGCAATTGGGTCGGCGATCGCTGGAAGCCCTGGAGGCTGGTGGACAGGGCTGGATTCGAACCAGCGTAGGAGCAACTCCGGCAGATTTACAGTCTGCTGCCTTTAACCACTCGGCCACCTGTCCAGTGGAGCGCGATATAGGAAGGCGGACCCCTTGGCGAAAGGTCCGGCCCCTGTCAACGCGTTAGCTGCGCCGACACCATCAATCGTCCCGCCGCTTGCCAGCGCCGCGCCCGGACGGCATGGCGGCGCGATGCGACGCAAGGCGCGCCAGGCGAGCAAGGCCGAGAATCGTCCCCGTTTCTGGGGCCGCCATGCCGTGACCGCGGCCCTCGCCAATCCCGAACGGCGGATCGTCCGGATCTGGGCGACGCGCGAGGCGGCCGGGGCGCTCGACGTCGATCCGAGCGTGCCGGTCACTTTCGCAGACGTCGCCGATCTCGGCCGGCTGGTGCCGCGCGATGCGCCGCACCAGGGGCTGGTCGCCGAGGTCGAGCGGCTCGACGACATCCTGCTCGCCGACCTGCTCGACGCGGCCGAGGACAGGCGGCCGCTGCTGGTGCTCGACCAAGTGACCGATCCGCACAATGTCGGCGCGATCCTGCGCTCGGCGGCGGCGTTCGACGCGCTGGGAATCGTAACCCAGGACCGACACGCGCCGCCGGAATCGGGCGCGCTCGCCAAGGCGGCGAGCGGGGCGCTCGAGACCATGCCCTGGGTGCGGGTGGTCAACCTGGCGCGCGCGCTGGACGAGATGGCCGAGGCGGGGTTCTGGCGGATCGGACTCGCCGGCGAGGCGGAGATGACGCTGGCCGAGGCGCTCGGGCCGCCGCGGGTGGCGCTGGTGCTCGGCGCCGAGGGCGAGGGCCTCAGGCACAATAGCGAGGCGCATTGCGACGCGCTGGCGCGGCTGCCGATCAGCGCGCGGATGGAGAGCCTCAACGTCTCCAACGCCGCCGCGATCGCGCTCTACGCGGCGGCGACGGCGAACAGCTGACATCTCTCGAATCCGGTGCTTAGGATTCACGTACCAGCACCTGCTCAACGCAACCGCAGCCATGTTTCTCGCAGAGACGCAGAGTTCGCAGAGAGCGCAGTGTATCTTGGGCAACCGAGCAACGCCGAGAGGGCGATCGCAGGAGGATTTATCCGCTCCGCGATCTCTGCGAACTCTGCGTCTCTGCGAGAACAAAAACCGAGTCAGGGGAAAAAAGCGGCGCTTCGACTGAGGCTCAATCCTCCGGCGCGATCTGGACCTTGAGGCCGTCGAGCTCGGGGGCGAACAGGATCTGGCAGGAGAGGCGGCTGGTCGCGACCTTGTGGTCGGACGTGTCGAGCAGGTCGTCCTCGTCCGGATTGGCGCCGCCGACCTTGTCGATCCAGTCGGGATCGACATGGACGTGGCAGGTCGCGCAGGAGCAGCAGCCGCCGCACAAAGCGAGCAATTCGTCGAAGCCGTTGTCGCGGATATTCTCCATCACGCTCCAGCCGACCCGCGCCTCGACGGTCCGCTCCTCGCCGTCGCGGGTGACGATGGTCAGCTTGGGCATGCAAAGATCCTGATCGCAAGAAATGAGAGGAAGGTGCCGCGCCCTATGCTAGGCGGGCTCCTCCAGATCAAGGCGGAGCGGACATTGGGACTGAGCGCCGGGCAGTTGAAACAGTCGCTGGACGCGCTCTGCGGGATCGAGCCGGCCTTCGCGGCGGCGCGGGCACGGGTCGGCGATCCGCCGCCGCGGATCCGCGATCGCGGCTATGAGACGATGCTGCGCGCGATCGTCGGCCAGCAGGTCAGCATCAAGGCGGCGGCCTCGATCCTCGCCAGGGTCGAGGCGGCGGCCGGCGGCATCGACGATCCGGCGAAGATCGCCCGCACCAGCGACGAGGATCTGCGCGCCGCCGGCCTGTCGCGCCAGAAGATCCTCTATGTGAAGAGCTTGGCCGAGGAGGTGCTGTCCGGCCGGCTCGATTTCCATGCGCTTCCCGAGGACGACGAGGAAGCGATTGCCGCGATGACCCGGGTCAAGGGGATCGGCCGCTGGAGCGCCGAGGTCTATCTTCTGTTCGCGGAAGGGCGCGGCGACGTCTGGCCGGCGGGCGACCTGGCGGTGCAGGTGGAGGTCGGGCGGATATTGGGCCTGGAGGACCGGCCGACGGAGAAGAAAGTGCGCGAGCTGGCCGAGGCGTGGCGCCCGCATCGCGGTGCGGCGGCGATCTTCGCCTGGCATCATCGGCACATGGAAGACGCGCTGCCGTGAGGCGATAATGGCGGAGACAGTCACCTTCACGGCCCCCCTTCTTGTCTGGCGTACCGAAAAATATGGCGACATCGGCTATGTCCGGATCGAGGGCGAGACGGAGGAGGCGATCCGCGCCTTCGAGCTGATGCGGCGGCTCGAGCTGGGCCGGCGGCGCGGGTTCGGATCGGTCAAGGTCAACGTGCGGGTCGGCGAGAGCCGCTGGTCGACGTCGGTCTTTCCGTCGAAGGAGGGCGGCTGGTTCCTGCCGGTGAAGAAGGCGATCTGCCGGGCCGAGGGGCTGGAGGAAGGCGACGCGGTCGCGGTGGAGCTGGAGCTGCTCTAGTTGTTCCCAGGCGAAGGCCCGGGTCCAGTGGAGCGGTCGATCTGGACCCCCGGCCTTCGCCGGGGAACAGGAGGTTCGACGCTCCGATTCAATCCGCCGGATAGGTCTCCCACCCCGCATTGGGCCAGCGGAAGTTGGTCCAGGTCATCGTCACGCTGAAGTCGCGGGCGCGGACCTGATGCCACCAGCCGATCGGGACGTAGAGCAGGTCGCCGGGTGCGAGCGTGACGGCGAAGGTGCGGGCCTCGCGGGCCGCGGGGTAAGCAGCAAGCCGGGCGGCGTCGGTGAGGTCGCGGACGTCGCTGAAGACGTGGCGGCGATGGGCGAGCTTGGGCGTCTCCGACGGCGGCGCCAGCAGCAGTTCCTTGGTGCCGACCAGCTGGCCGATCAGATTGTTGGTGAGGTCGAAATGAAGCGGCGTGAAGGTGCCGGCCGGGCCGATCCAGATCATGCCGGCGCCCTTGCCGAGATAGGCGTCGAGACGGCCGATATCCCTGTCGAGCGGGCGCAAGGCGGCGCGGTTGCGGTCATTATTATAGGCGGTGAGATAGGCGTCGTTGCCGCCCGCCTTGATCCGGTCGATGAAAGCGTCGAACGGCGCCATGCGCTTGTGGCGATCCTTGTTGAGCTCGAAATCGGGGTCGGACTCGCGACCCGCCTGAAACTCGACCTGGGCCTTGCCGAGCTTTCGCTTGAGATAGTCCGGGCTCCAGCGCTTGAGAGCCGGCCAGTCGGCCATCGCGCCTTCGATGACGACCGGGCGGCCCGGCGCGTAATATTGTGCCAGGAAGTCCTCGCCGCCGAGATCGCGGCGCCGCGGGACCTCGCCTGAGGCCGGCGCGAGCGCGCGCTGCGCTTCCATCACCTCGAGGATCCAGTCGCGTCGCCGGCCGGCAAGCGCGTCCTTGCCCGGTTGCGGTGCCGGCGGCGGCGCCACCAAGGGCGACGGCGCGGCCGGCGGATCGAAGCCGAGCCGGCCCAGAGTCAAGGCCAGCGCCGGATTCTGGAGCGGTGACGCGGCAGGGGCGAGGACCGCCGGTGGCGCGGCCGCTGGCGCGGCATGAGCAACCGGGCATTTTTTCGGCGCGGGCGGCTCCGGCGCACTGCCGTCGGCCAGGCGGAACGGTTCGAGCCTCAGCTTGGCCTTGTGATCGGCCGGGCCGGGCGCGCCGTCTGGATGGACGCCGCGATAATAGAGTTTCTGCCATTTGTCGGCGGGCGCTTCGGGCCGGGTCTCCGCGACCCAGGACTGGAAGGCGTCGCGCGAGCGGCTCCACGCCTCGAACCTTTCGGTCAGGCCCGGCTCGTCGGTCATCGGCCGCAATTTCGGCTCGATCCCGGCGATCGCGGCGCGCTGGACCGGGAAGAAGAAGCAGAAGGGCTCATTCTCCTCGAACCGGACCCACTGGTTCGGCCGGGTGAAGCGCCAGTTCATGGTGAAGGTGTAGGGCGACCAGTCGGCCTCGACGACACCGCCCAGCGGCGCGATCCCGTCCTTGGCGGCATTGGGCGGGCCGCAGAGCCAGAGGTTCCAGCCCGGCTCGGTGCGGAAGATGCCCTCGACGTGGAAGGTGATCGTGCCCTGGCCGAACAGGGAGACCGGCGCGCGCTTCGGGTCGGTGCCGGGATCGAGCCGGATCTCGACCGCCTCGGCGCCCTGGCCGCCGCGCCAGCGCGCCTCGAAGCCGCAGGGCGAGAGGATCTCCCATCCATGGGCGTTGGCGATGGCGAGCGGCAGGCAGCGATAGGCGAAGCGCTCGGGAGTCTCCTCCATCCAGTCGCGCTTCGGCCCAGCCGCCCGCAGCCGCGGTTCCCAGCCGGGATAGGTGTAACAAGTGAGGTCCATCGGCCGGTGGAGCCTAGACCGGCGATTGTGACAGACGGATGACGATTACCCGCGTCCTTGCCGGATGGCGCAGAGCGGTGGGCAGGTCGTTTATTTCTCGCAGAGACGCAGAAAGCGCAGAGAGGAGCGAAGCAAATGTACAAGCCGGCGAATGCCGGCATATCCGAAGATGGGGCGCTTCGCGCGGTTACGGCCTCGGTCTCTCCGCGCCCTCTGCGTTCTCTGCGTCTCTGCGAGAGATTCTTGCTGCCTCCCCTTCCTCGCGCGAGCCGGGGAGGAACGGGTCAGGCCGTTCGCACGCGGCGGGCTTCGGCGAGACGGTCGCGGACCAGCTCGTCGAGCTCATCGAGGGTGAACGGCTTCTCCAGCACCGGCACCTCCTCGCCGGCGGCGTTGCGGAGCGCGCGCAGGGCGGCGTGGCCGGTCGAGAAGAGGATCGGGATGTTGGGATCGACCTCCGCGATCGCGCGCGCGACCGCGGCGCCGTCCATTCCCGGCATGACATAATCGAGCACGACCAGGCCCGGTCGCTCGGCCTTGACGAGCGCGACCGCCGACGCGCCGTCGCCCGCCTCGTGGACCGGATAGCCGAGCTCCTCGAGCGCGCGGCGGATCGCCGCGCGCACCTGGCTGTCGTCGTCGACGACGAGAATCATGACGTCATGTCCGGCATAAGTGCTTGGCTCAATCGCGCCGAAGCACGATGGGATCCACCCCTATTCGGCCGCCTCGCGGTACCAGGCCTCATGGACAGCCCCTTCGCGCAACGCGGCGAAGGCGTCCTGATAGCCATAGTCGACGACGGCGCGAAGCCGGAAGGAAGTTTCGGCCGGCGGCCGGCGCGGCGGCGCCTCGCACGGCGGGATCAGCCGCGGCCGTCCCTGCGGCCGGCGGACGACCATGTCCTTATACCATTCGCCGACATAGGTCCCGTCGAAGCGGTGGACCCGGGATCCGACGATCCGCCCGAGCGGCGTGCCGTCCAGATCGAAAATGTTCATCTCGAACACGGAACCAACGGGGTTCCCGTCGGTGCTGTACACATACATTGCCATGAAAGAATTCTGCCCCAA
>JAYRLF010000489.1:0-2701 GCA_041905385.1 Allosphingosinicella sp. | reverse complement strand
GGCACGGCCGGCGCCGGTGATGACGATGCAGCCGACCTCGTCGTCCGCATCGGCCCGGTCCAATGCGGCGACGAGGTCCAGCATCATTTTCGTATTGTAGGCGTTGAGCCGATCCGGCCTGTCGAGCGTGATCAGCGCGGTCGCGCCAACCTGCTCGAATGACAAAGTCTCAAACACGGCCTATCTCCCATACTTGCATGCAAATAAGTACATATTTGCGTGGGACGCAAAGCATTTTGCTCTTTTCCATCTGTTTTGCATGCAGATGAGCGTTTCGTCGTTGCATCGGGTGGCAGACGGCGGCATGGAAATTCCGAAAATTGTGGGAGCCCTTTGATGAGCCAGCCGCTCTTGGCGGAACGCGACGGCGCCGTTCTGATCCTGACCCTGAACCTGCCTGAACAGCGCAACCCGATTTCCGGCCTGCCGATGGTCGATGCACTCGAGGCGGCATTGAACGAGGCCGACCGCGATATCTCTGTCAGAGTGGTCATCCTGACCGGCGCCGGCCCCGGCTTTTCGAGCGGTGGCGACATGAAGGCGATGGCGCCAGGGGCGGGGCTCCGCGGTGAGGCGGGCGTCGACACGCGCACCAATTATCGCCGCGGCATCCAGCGCTTGCCGCTGCTTTTCCAGGCGTTGGAGGTGCCGGTGATCGCGGCGGTGAACGGACCGGCGGTGGGCGCCGGCTGCGACCTTGCCTGCATGTGCGACATTCGGATCGCGGGCGAAAGCGCGCGCTTCGCCGAAAGTTTCGTGAAGGTCGGGCTCATCCCGGGGGATGGCGGCGCGTGGCTGCTGCCACGCATCGTCGGCTTCGCCAAGGCGGCGGAGATGGCGCTGACCGGAGACGCGATCGACGCACAGGAGGCGCTTGCCTGCGGGCTTGTCTCGCGGGTCGTCGCCGACGGTGAGCTGATGGCCACCGCCAAGGCCATCGCCGCGCGGATTGCGGTCAACCCGCCCCATGCGGTGCGGATGACCAAGCGGCTGCTCCGCGATGGTCAAAGCGCGACGCTCGCGGCGCTGCTCGAGCAATCGGCGGCGATGCAGGCGCTCGCCCACGCGACTGCCGATCACGAAGAAGCGGTTCAATCGTTTCTCGAGCGCCGGGCGCCGACATTCAGCGGACGGTGACGTGCCAAGCTCGGCTACCCGATGGGGAATGTGTCAGGGACGCGGCGGCGGCTCGAGCGCCCGCAGGTTCCTGAACAGGCGTTCCCGCATCGAGTCGCCGGACGGCAGCATCTGCGCGACCCAGGCGGCGGAGGCGGCCTTCAGGCGCGCGAAGATGTCGGGCTGGCGGCGCTTGAAATTGACATTCTCGGTCTCGTCCTCGCTGAGGTTGTAGAGATATTCGAGGCCGCCCTGCTCGAGATATTTCCAGGGGAAGGCGAGCGCGGAGCGGGCGTCCGGAGTCTTCCAGAAGACGGTGCGCGCGACCGGCGCGGCGCCGAGCAATTGCGCGGAGAGATCGATGCCGTCGGGCGGCGCCGCCGGATCGGTCGCGGCGCCCGCCAGAGCGGCGAAGGTCGGCAGCCAGTCCATCGACAGCAGCACCTGGTCGCTGGTCGCGCCGCGCGCGATCCGGCCGGGCCAGCGCACAAGCAAAGGCACCCGGACGCCGCCTTCCCAGAGCTCGCCCTTCGCGCCCCGGAGCGGCCACAGGTCGCTGAACCGCTCGCCGCCATTGTCGCTGGTGAAGACGATAATCGTGTCGCGGGCGAGATCGTGGCGGTCGAGCGTGTCGAGGACGCGGCCGACGCCTTCGTCGAGCGCCCGCATGATCTCGGCATAAGCGGCGATCGAGCCGCCGTCGAAGTGGAAGTCGTTGACGCGCCCCTCGCCGCGGTCGGCGCGGGTCTGCCAGGGCCAATGCGGCGCGTTGAAGTGGAGCGAGAGCAGGAAGGGCCGGGCGGCGTGTCGCGAGATGAAGTCGCAGGCCCGGTCGGCGAACAGATCGGTGGCATAGCCTTCGACCTGGACCAGCCGTTCGTCCTGGTAGAGATCCGGGGTGCGCGGCGCGTTCGGGGCCAGGCCGGAATAATCGTGCGTCCAATAATCGTGGGATCCGCCGGTAAAGCCGAAAAATTCATCATAGCCGGACCGGTTCGGGCCGAATCGCGGCAGCTGGCCCAGATTCCATTTGCCGACTAGGCCGGTGCGGTAGCCGGCGGCCTTCAGCAGGCGGGCGAGAGACGGCCATTCGGGCGCATAGCCCATCTCGCCGGTCGTGCCGCCGCCGCCCTCAAGCGTGCCGACCGGCAGGCGGTTGGGATAACGCCCTGAGATCAGCCCGACCCGGGTCGGCGTGCAGGTGGGCGAGCTCGCATAGCCGTAGCGGAACTTGAGGCCGTCCTCGGCCAGGCTGTCGATCCGCGGCGTGCGATAGTCGCGACGTCCATAGCAGGAGAGATCGAAGGCACCGAGATCGTCGGCGAGGATGAAGACGATGTTCGGCTTGCGCGCCGCGGCCGCCCCGACCTCGTCCGTCATCAGCATTAGGCCCAGTGACGCCGCGCCGCCGAGCAGGCTGCGCCGCGAAAGCCTGGCAAGCTCGTCCATGGCGATGCTCCCACCGACTCGAGGCACGTTAGAGCAGCGTGACGATCGCGGGAACAGTGGGATGCGGCCCGTGACGGACGCGCCGCTCAGGCTCTGGCCGCGGCCGCAACGCGCGCGAATGCGACGATGTCGGCGT
>JAYRLF010000053.1:14207-15233 GCA_041905385.1 Allosphingosinicella sp. | reverse complement strand
TTAGGGATATAGCGACCGCTTGGTCAGACACGATTGCCCTCCCTGCGTGCAGGGAGGGGAGGATCAGCGGGCCGGAGCCCGCGCTTCCGCGAGCATCGCATCGAGCGCCGCGCGATCGTAAGCGCGGCCCTGGGCGACCACCGCGCGAATCCGCCGGGTGGCGGCGATGTCGGCGAGCGGATTGGCGTCGAGCAGCAGGACATCTGCCGTCCTGCCGGGAGTGAGCGCACCATAGCGGTTTGCGACACCGAGGAAGGCCGGTCCGGTGATCGTCGCCGTCCGCAGCGCATCGGCCGGGCTGAGGCCGGCCTCGACATAGCGGGCGAGCTCGTCGTGCAGGCCGTGGCCCGGATAATTGAAGCTGTTGAGATAGCCGGCGTCGGTGCCGGCCAGGATCGGGATGCCGGCATCGCGCAGCATCAGCAGGATGCGCAGGCTGAGCTGGTAGTTGCGGCGGCGCGAGGCGATCTCCGCCGGTGTCCAGTTGGCGGCGCGCTGGACCCGCCAATCATAAGTGGCGCGTAGGCCCGGCCCGATCAGCGCGAGGCCGGCGTCGCCGCGATGATCCTCCTCATTCAGCCAGGCGATGATCCGCGTCATGTTGAGGGTCGGCGTGACCGCGATGCCGGTGGCGGCAAGACGGCGATAGCTGGCACGCGCATAAGCCGGATCGAACGTATCGCTGAGCCGATCCACCGCCTGGGCATAAGTGAGGCGGCCGGCGGCGAATTCGGCGGCGACGCGTCCTTCCTCGGGCGAACCCGCCTTGATCAGATAGTCGAGATGCTCGATCGCGCTGAGCCCGGCTTCGGCGGCCTGCTGGATGGTGAGCGCATAAGGCGTATGGGCGGACGTCCTGAGGCCGCGCCGGCGGGCCGCGCCGACCGCGTGGAGGAAGATTTCCGGGCGCAGCGTGTTGTCGGTGATCTTGACGAAGTCGACGCCCATCGCCTGCAGCCGGTCGAGGGCGGCCGCCCCCACCCCCCGGCGGGCGACCCCCAACGAGCCCCGCCCCAGCGGGGTTAG
>JAYRLF010000053.1:0-14197 GCA_041905385.1 Allosphingosinicella sp. | reverse complement strand
GTCGACCTCGATCGTGCCGCGCCAGATCGGATTGCGGCCCTCGAGCTTCGGTCCCGAGGTGAAGATGCGCGGCCCGATCAGCCTGCCGGCGGCGATCTCGCCGCGCCATTGCAGCACCGACGCGGGGATGTCGGCGGCGCAATCGCGGACGGTGGTGACGCCATAAGCGAGGTAGAGCGGCAGCAGCGCCCGATTCTCGGCGATCAGCGCGTCGCCGCCGCCGAAATGGACGTGCATGTCCCACAGGCCCGGCATCGCATAGGCGCCGGCCGCGTCGATCGTCCGCGCCGCCTCATAAGCCGAGGCGATGCGCCGGTCCGGCCCAACCGCGACGATGTCGCGGCCGCGCACCGCGATCGCGTGGCTCCGCTCGATCCGGCCGCGCGCGACGTCGACGATCGCGGCATTGCGGATCAGGAGATCGACCCGTTCCGCCGCGCGGGCGCTTCCGCCGAGCGTGAGGAGCGCCACGGCCGCGGCGACGGCGCTCCACAGACGCATCAGTCGAACAGCTTGCCGAAGGCGCGCTTGGCGCGGTCCTTCCAATGGCCGCGATGGAAGGCGTCGCTCGCCAGGAGCGGCAGCACGCTGGTCGCCTCGGCGAACACCATCTGCTCCAGGGCGGTCGAGACCTTGCCCCAGCTCGCCGCTTCCTGGAGGGTCGAGGAGGAGCAGGCGCCGTCGCGGACGTCGGCGACGGTGATCTGGACCGCATATTTGTGGACCTCGACATCCTCATGGCCGAGGATCTCGGCGCAGACGACCGTGTCCTGCGTGAAGTTCTTCGGCACGCCGCCGCCGATCATCAGCAGGCCGGTTGTGCCCGCCTTGATCTTGATGTCGGTCAGCTCGCGGAAATCGGCGATCGAATCCATCGTCAGATAGGGCTGCCCCGCCTTCATCCGGTCGACCTGGTGCTTGACCAGGCCGAAGCCGGCCGAGCTGTCGGTGAAGGCCGGACAGAAGATCGGCACGTCATGCTCGAAGGCGAGCTTGACCAGGCTGTTCTCCTTCTTGCCGTTGGTCAGCAGCCACTTGCCCATCTCGCGGATGAATGCGCGCGAGCTGTACGGCTTGGCCTCCAGGCTCTCGGCGATCGCAGCGATCGTGTGATCGGTGTCCTGGAGCTGCTCCTCGTCGATATAGGTGTCATAGATGCGGTCGATATAGAGCGATCGCAGCGTGTCGTCGTCAGGGATTTCAAGCGCTTGATAGTGCTTGTGGCCAAGTGCTTCGAAGAAATCCATGTCGACGATGGTGGCGCCGGTGGCGACGATCGCGTCGACCATATTGTGCTTCACCAGGTCGGCGTAGAGATCCATGCAGCCGCCGGCCGAGGTCGAGCCCGCGATCACCAGGATGATCGAGCAGTCCGGATCGGCGAGCATCGTGTTGTAGATCTCGGTCGCCCGGCCGAGGTCGCGGCTGGTGAAGCTCATCTTCTTCATCGCGTCGACGATCGGCCGCGCGTCGAAGCTCTTGATGTCGATATGCTCGACCGTCTTGGACAGCAGCTCCGCCTTGCGGGTGTCGTTGATCTGGACGTCGTTCATTTCAGTCTCCGGAAGAATACGCCGTCATTCCAGCGAAAGCTGGAATCCCCCTTCCTTCGACAGGAAAGGGAGATTCCGGCTTTCGCCGGAATGACGAGAGAAAATCAGGTCGGCGTTACAGCGTAACGACGTTCGACGGAACCGGCCGTTCCTCGCCGCCGTAGAGCGTCGCCATCGGCTCGTCCTCGGCCAGCATCTTCATGTCCGAGCCGAAGCCGTTGAACCCGGTCCGCATCGCGCAGCCATAGGCGCCGAGCATGCCGATCTCGATATAATCGCCGGCTTCGGTGTCGGCGGGCAGCATGAACGGCCCCGCCATATGGTCGAGATCGTCGCAGGTCGGCCCGTAGAAGCTGAACGCCATGTCCTTGGTCTCGGACTCCTGCTCGCGCAGCAGCTTGACCGGAAAGCGCCAGCCGACATGGGCGGCATCGAACAGGGCGCCATAGGCGCCGTCGTTGATGTAGAGCTGATTGCCGCGGCGCTTCTCGACGCGGACCAGCACGCTGGCATATTCCGCGCACAGCGCCCGGCCGGGCTCGCACCACAATTCGGCCGAATAGGAGATCGGCAGATCCTCGAAGGCGCGGTGGATGACCTCGAAATAGGTCTCGAGCGGCGGCGGCTCCATGCCCGGATAGGTCGACGGGAATCCGCCGCCGACGTCGACGATGTCGACCGTGACGGCCGCCTCGACGATCGCCGCGCGCACCCGCTCCATCGCTTCGGCATAAGCGGCCGGCGTCATCGCCTGGCTGCCGACGTGGAAGCAGATGCCGAGCGCGTCGGACGCCTGCCGCGCCGCCATCAGAAGCGCTTTCATCTCATGTGCTTCGGCGCCGAACTTCGAGGCCAGGCTGAGCTTGCTGTGATCCGACGAGACGCGGATCCGCACCAGCAGGTTGAGGTCGGTCGCGCCGTCGGTGGCGCGCACGATCTTCTCCAGCTCCTCCTCGGTGTCGAGCGAGAAGGTGCGCACGCCGTGGCTGAAATAGGCCTCGGCGATCGCTTCCTCCGCCTTCACCGGGTGCATGAAGCACATCACCGCCTCAGGCAGGGTCTCGGCGACCAGGCGCACCTCGGCGATCGACGCCACGTCATAATAAGTGACGCCTTCCTCCCACAGGATCTGCAGCAGATCCGGCGAGGGATTGGCCTTGACCGCATAGAGCGTCCGGCCCGGAAACTTCTCGACGAAGAAGCGGGCGGCGCGCCGGGCGGCATGCGGGCGAATGAGCGTGACCGGCTGAACCGGCCGAAGGGCGACAGCTAGCCCCAGCGCATTATGGTGCGTGTGCAACTCAAGGGACCTCCAACAGGTAGTTGACGACAAAGCAGCCTTGCGGTTGGAAGTCCCCATGGGGCTGCGGCGCGCGATATATGGGCGTTGGACCCCTGTGTAAAGACCTGCGAAATCCCCCCATTTCCCAGAGGTTTGGATGCAAGAAAGAAGACCATCGGCGAGCGGTGTCGCCGCTGCGGCGGAGCGCATCGCCGGACTGGTGATTCAGACGCCCCTGCTCCCGCTCGATCATCGGGGCCGCCGCTACTGGATCAAGGCGGAGTGCCTGCAGCGCGGCGGCAGCTTCAAATTGCGCGGCGCCACCAACCGGCTCGAGCAGCTCGATGCCGGCGAGCGCGGCCGCGGCGTCGTCGCTTTCTCGTCCGGCAACCATGCCCGCGGCGTGGCGCTGGCCGCGCAAAGGCTCGGCATCCGTGCTGCGATCGTGATGCCGTCGGACGCGCCTCGGGTGAAGATCGAGGCGACCCGGGCCGCCGGCGCCGAGGTCATCCTCTACGACCGCGCCACCGGCAGCCGCGAGGCGATCGGCGCCCAGCTCGCCGCCGAGCGCGGCGCCGTGCTGGTGCCCTCGTTCGACGATGTCGACGTGATCGAAGGGCAGGGCACGGTCGGGGTCGAGATCCGGGCGCAGCTCGGCGCGGCGCCGCCGATGGTTGTCGTGCCCTGCGGCGGTGGCGGCCTCTCCGGCGGAATCGCGCTGGCGCTGCCGGAAAGCGACATCGTGCCGGTCGAACCCGCCGGCTGGGACGACATGACCCGCTCGCTCGAGCTCGGCCGGATCGTGCCGGTCGAGGAGCCGCCGCCGCCGTCGCGCTGCGACGCGCTGCAGACCAAGCTGGTGTCGCCGCTCACCTTCGGCGCGCTCCGCGACGCCGGCGCGCGCGGTATGGCGGTCAGCGAGGAGGAGGTGGCGCAGGCGATCGGCTTCGCCTTCAATCTTCGCATCGTCGCCGAGCCGGGCGGCTCGGTCGCGCTCGCGGCTCTGCTTTCGGGGCGACTGGACGCGCCGGACGGCTCGGTGATCGTGGTCTCGGGCGGGAATGTCGATCCGGCGCTCTACGCCGAAATCATCTCCGCATCGACCTGAGCCGGCATCGCGACCGCGCCGACCAGCCGGCTCAGCGCGTCGATCTGGCAGGCCGTGCCGCGCAGCGCGCTCGCGTAGGCATCGGCGTCGAAGCCGGGCCGAGCGAGGCTGGCGCTGTCGAGCAGCGAATCGAGCAGTCCGGGAATGCCGGTGAGGATCGAGCCCTCGATCGATCCGATCGCTTCGCCGAGATCCGTCGAGCTGCCCGCCATTTCAATGGCCCCCACTGTGGTTCCCCGGCATAGGCCGGGGTCCAGTTCAAACTCTGCGCTGGATCCCTGCCTTCGCCGGGAAGCTGCCATCGAGTCGCGAAGCTAGGCGCCGATGTTTAAACCTTGGTGAAGGGCATGAAGGCGTGCCATCACGAACCCATGTCCGGTCTCGCCGCCCTGACCCTGTCGATCCTGATGCTCGCCGCCTTCGGCCTGACCGCCGGCGGCACCTGGCTGATCCTCAAGCGCCGCGATCCCCGCAAGGGTGCTCTGATGATCGTCGCCGCGATCGTGATGCTGGGCAATGCGCTGATCTGGACCTGGTGATGCCAAGCCCGCTCGTCGCCGCATTGTCGTTGTTGCTCCTGCAAGCTGCGGCACAGGCTGAACGGGATTGGGGCGCGACACTTCGCCAGGACGCGCAGGCGCTGCACGACGACCTCGTCGCCAACCATCCAGGCGCCGTCAACGCAGAGGATCCGTCGTTCGCCAGGATCAATGACGCACAACTCCGCCTTGCGTTCGAGCGCGCTGAAAATGTTCGCAACCTGTCCGGTTATTTTTTTGCGCTTCGTGCCTACGTTGCCGCATTTGATGACGGCCATCTGAACGTCGGCATGTTCGGAAGTACGCAGACGGAGATGAACTGGCCGGGATTTCTGACCGGCTATGACTTGGATGACGCGCAGCGGGTGAAAATTCGCCTCGACGATGCTCCGGTCCCGCTCGGCGCACGACTTGTGAGCTGTGACGAACGAAGTGCTTCTCAGCTTGCTCACGAAAATGTGGGGCAGTTCTTCGGACGCTGGTCGCTGCCGTCGCAGCGCCTGAAGCTCGGAAACCTTGTGCTGGTTGATTTCGGAATACCCTATATCCGCCGCCCGGTTCGCTGCCGCTTCGAGATCGCAGGTCGAACCCAGGATGTGTTGCTCGCCTGGCGTCCGATCGAACCACGTGAATACTGGCGCCGAATGAGCGAGCTGGCGCCACGGCGGTCTCAGCCGGTCTCCAGCCATACTCTTGCAGACGGAACGCGTTGGATTTCAATTGCAACCTTCGACGGCAATCCGCAGTCGCCCGCGGGAAGTGCGCTGCGGTTACTGATCGCTTCGTTGCGCGAGGAAAGGCGGCAAATCGCGGCCGCCCCGGCGATCGTCCTGGATCTTCGCGGCAACCAAGGAGGCTCGTCGGACTGGTCTCACCAAATCGCAGAAATCTTGTGGGGTCGCGAATCCCTGGGACGAATTTCCCGTACGGAAATGCAAGTTGATTGGAGAGTCTCCTGGGCCAATCTCGCGGTCATTCGTGCGCGCCGCGAGGAACAGGCTGCCGGGGGCGGCCTATCGCCGGCAATGTCTCGATGGTTCGATCAGGTAGCGAGCGGGCTCGAGGCCGCGCTTGCTCGCGGCGAAGCCCTGTGGCGTCAGCCCATGGACGAAACTCTCGCCGAGGCGAATATTGTTGCGAACGAATCCCGCCTGCCTCCGTTGAGGGGGCTAGTCTACTTGGTCACCGATGCGTCATGCGCCTCAGCATGCCTCGACGCCATGGATCTCTGGCGCGCGCTCGGCGCGATTCATGTTGGCCAGACAACCGGGGCTGACGCGCTTTACATGGAGATCCGTAATCAGCGCTTGCCGAGCGGGCTGGGCTCGATTGATGTGCCGATGAAAGTTTACCGCGGCCGCCCTCGTGGGGCCAACCAGCCGGTGGTCCCGAACCACCGATTCAGCGGCGAAATTGCAAACACGGCGGCGCTGCAGAGTTGGATCGCACGGCTGCGTCAGCGCCGGCCATGAGTTACAACAAATCGCGACAGCCGCGATCCAGATCGCATCGCCGGTGAAGCGCCTTAAGCGGCGACCAACACCGTCAGCAATCCCGCCGCGACCAGAAGCGCGCCGCCGACGCGCTGCGACCAGAGTTTCACGCTCGGCCCTTTCAGGAACGCCGCGACCCAGCTTGCCGCGACCGCGTAGAAGCCGTCGCTCAAGGTCACCACCAGGCTGAACGTCACCAGCAGCACGGCCGCCTGCAGCCAGTAGTCGCCGTCCGGCGAAATGAACTGGGGGGTGAAGGCGACGAAGAAGATGATGGTCTTGGGGTTGATCGAGGTGATCGCGAACGTGCCCCAGAAGGCGGTGCGCGGCCGGATCGCGGCGCCGCCGCCATTGGCGACCAATGCGTCGCTCCGCGCGGTCGCGATCGTATAGAGACCCAGGCCGATCAGATAGGCCGCGCCGGTCCAATTCAGGATTTCGAAGGCGAGCGGCGATTGCTCGAGCAGGACGCCGACGCCGACCAGCGACAGCGTCATTGCCGTCGCATTGCCAAGGGTTGCGCCGAAGACCGAGGCGAGAGCGGTGCCCAGGCCGGCGGTCAGCGCATAGCCGACGATGCTGGTGACGCCTGGCCCGGGCAGAAGCCCAACGAGCAGGGAAGCGGCGACGAACCCGGCCCACAAGGTCCAATCCATATTCGTCCCCTGCCGGCTGTCGATCCCGCCGCGACGATTCCTCGATCAGCCGCGTCCGGTCATCAGCGGCCCTTCGGGCGGCGGCGAGAAGTCGAGTGCCGGCTTTGCGGCGCCGGGCGTTCCCTCGGTCACGGCCTCGTAGATTGGATTCCCGATCGGGCTGTAGGTGATGATCTCGACCAGCATGACATAGGCCGTGATCGCGCCGATGCCCCACCACCAGGCAGGGTGGATGCGGCCGTTTCGCCTCTTGTCGGCGAGCATGCCGGCAATGGGGAACAGCAGCGTCGGCGCGAGCGCCGCTTCCCACGCCAGCGGCTGCATCAGCGGCAGCGGCAGCAGCCGCCCGAATGCGGGCGCCAGCAACAGGGTCATGGCGCAATAATGGAAGCGCCGGTGCCATTCCGTCCGGCGGCGCAAATGGATCGCCGCAACGGTGAGGCCGGCAAAGCTGATCACGGCGAGCGGATCGAAGATCAGGAATTGCAACGGCCGGAAGAAGAAGGGCACGTTGCCCAGCTGCACCATCGCGACCGTCACCCAGATGCCGAGCGCCACCATCGGGACCAGCCAGACCGCCGCGATCCAGCCGAGCAGCCGGTGCAGATTCACCCGGCCGGTCGCGACGAGGATGTTCTGGAGCAGATAGATGCCGACCCAGCCCATGAACACGATCGCATGGGCGTGGACCCGGAGCGGCGAGGCGAAGGTTGATCTTCCCATTGCCAGCTGCAGCGAGAAACCGGCGACGATGACCAGGGTCATCACGATCGCGGCACGCAGGAAGAAGCGTTCGTCGCCGACGGTCGGCGCAAGCGGCTGTTGGGCTATGGTCGCCATCTCGTCCCCCTCGAGAATCGCGCGGCGAAGTTACCGGCAAATGGCGTGCGCAGGAAGACTGTGGCTGATGATTGCGGAGGTGGTGAGTTTCCGGCTTACCCTGCGCGATGAAGCGTCGGCAAAGGAGGCCCCTGCGACCGCCGCGGCCGTCAATGCTTCGGCGTGTAGGGTGAGGCGTGATCCTGTCCCCGGACAGGATCAAGACGTCACCGGATCGGGCAGCTCGGGTCCAATCGGAAGTCGAGATAGTCGTCGACCGCCTTCATCAGCTGGTCCATCTCGCTCGCGAAGAAGTGGTTCGCGCCCGGCACGGTCTTGTGCTCGATCGTGATGTGGCGCTGGGTGCGGAGCTTGTCGACCAGCTTCTGGACCGCGATCGGCGTCACCACCTCGTCCGCCTCGCCCTGGATGATCACGCCCGAGGCCGGGCAGGGGGCGAGGAACGAGAAATCGTACATGTTCGCGGGCGGCGCGATCGAGATGAAGCCGCGCGCCTCGGGCCGGCGCATCAGCAGCTGCATGCCGATCCAGGCGCCGAAGCTGAAGCCGGCGATCCAGGTCGTCTCGGCCTCGGGATGGATCTGCTGGACCCAGTCGAGCGCCGAGGCTGCGTCGCTCAACTCGCCGATGCCGTTGTCGAATACGCCCTGGCTCTTGCCGACGCCGCGGAAGTTGAAGCGCAGGGTGGCGAAGCCGCGCCGCACGAAGGTCTTGTAAAGCGCCAGCACGATCGCATTGTTCATGGTTCCGCCGCCCTGGGGGTGCGGATGGAGGATCATGGCGACGGGCGCGCGCGGACGCGGACCGGGGCTGAAACGGCCCTCAAGACGGCCCTCGGGCCCTGGAAAGATGACTTCGGGCATTGCACCTGCGACACGGATGACTGCAAAGGAACGCGCGCGTGAACCGCGCGGCGGGCCCTATATAGGGATGCGCCGCCATTCTGCAATTTGAAAGGAAGGCCCGGTGGCCGATCGCATCTATCTCGATCACGCCTCGACGACTCCGATCCTGCCGGAGGCGGCCGCGGCGATCGCCGAGGCCTGCGCGGCCTGGGCGAACCCTTCCTCGGTCCATGCCGAGGGCCGCGCCGTTCGTGCGGCGATGGAAGGGGCGCGGGCGCGGGTCGGCAAGGCGCTCGGCTGGGACGGGACGATCGTCTTCACCTCCGGCGCGACCGAGGCGATCGATCTCGCCATGCGACGCGCCAGAGCCGGGACGCGGATCGTCTCGGCGATCGAGCATCCCGCGGTGATGCGCAGCGCCGGTGACGTGCGCCGGATCGCGGTCAAGGAGGACGGGACACTCGACCTGGACGACCTTGGCGCCTCCGTCGATGGAGCGGAGCGGCCGCTGGTCGCCGTGCAGATGGTCAACAATGAGACCGGCGTGATCCATCCGATCGCCGAGATCGGCGCGCGGGTGAAGGCGGCGGGCGGGCTGCTGCTCGCCGACTGTGCCCAGAGCGCCGGCAAGCTGCCGCTGCCGGCGGCGGATTTCATCGTCATCGCCGCCCACAAGCTGGGCGGCCCGCCGGGCATCGGCGCGCTGCTGGTCCGCGATCCCGCAACGCTCGACGCGATCGGCGGCCAGGAGGGCGGCTATCGTCCGGGCACGCCGGCCGTGCCGATGATCATGGGCTTCGCCGCGGCGCTCGAGGCCGATCATGGCTGGTATCGGGAAGCGGAGCGGCTGCGCGCGAAGCTCGATGCGGCGATCCTCGCCGAAGCGGGCGAGGTCATTGCCGGCAATGCGTCGCGGATCGCGACGATCGCCTGTTACCGCATGCCCGGCGTGCCGGCCGCGGCGCAGATGATGCAGCTCGACCTCGCCGGAATCGCCGTTTCGGCCGGTAGCGCCTGTTCCTCGGGCAGCCTCAAGACGAGCCCGGTGCTGGCCGCCATGGGCATGGTCGAGGAGGCGGCGCGCGAAGTGATCCGGGTCAGCTTCGGCCCGCGGACCTCGGAAGCCGAGATCGATGCGCTGGTCGTCGAATGGCGCAAGCTGTTCGAGCGGCGCCGGGCGGCGTGACGGCGCCCATCTATCTCGACTACCAGGCGACGACGCCCGTCGCCCCCGAGGTCGCGGCCGCGATGCAGCCGTGGATCGGGGACAAATTCGCCAACCCGCACAGCCCGCATAAGCTCGGTCGCGAGGCGGCGGCGGCGGTGGAAGTGGCGCGCGAGCGCATCCTTGCCGCGCTGACGACCCCCCTCCCTGCACGCAGGGAGGGGCTGGGGGTGGGTCTGTCTCCACCCGAGCAGCCTTTTCCGGAAACGAACCCACCCCCGACCCCTCCCAGCGTGCAGGGAGGAGAGAATAAAGGGCGCCTGTTCTTCACGTCCGGCGCAACCGAGGCGGCGAACTGGGCGCTCAAGGGCGCGGCGGCGCGGCTTGCGGCGGATCGCCGACGCATCGTCACCCTGTCGAGCGAACATGCCTGCGTGCTCGACAGCGTCGAGTGGCTCGCTCGGCTCGGCTTCGACGTCGAGCTGCTGCCGCTGGGCGCCGACGGGATCGTCGATCTCGATTTGGTCCGCGCGCGGGTCGATGGCCGCACTGGGCTGGTCGCGGCGATGCTCGTCAACAATGAGATCGGCGTCATCCAGCCTGTCGAGGCGATCGCAGGGATCGCGCGTGCGGCCGGCGCCTTGTTCTTCTGCGACGCGGTCCAGGGCTTTGGCCGGGTCGACCTTCCAATCGATGCCTGCGATCTGGTCGCGCTGTCGGCGCACAAGATCCACGGACCCAAGGGAATTGGCGCGCTCTGGATCCGCGATGGTGTTGCCGTCGAGACCTTCATGCATGGCGGAGGGCAGGAAGGCGGCTTGCGGTCGGGCACGCTCTCGCCGGCGCTTTGCGTCGGCTTCGGCGAGGCGGCGCGGCTGATGGGCGAGCGGCGCTCGACCGATGCCGAGCTTGTCGCCCGCTTGTGGCAGATCGCGCTGGACGAGATGGAGGGCTGGACGCTCAACGGCTCGGCCGCCGCGCGTTATCGCGGCAATCTCAATCTGCGCCGCGACGGTGTCGATGCGGCCCGGCTGATTTCCGAGGTACGCGGCGTCGCCTTTTCGGCCGGATCGGCCTGCGCCAGCGGCTCGGGGCGGCCCAGCCACGTGCTCGCCGCGCTTGGATTGTCCGACCGGCAAGTGCGATCGAGCATCAGGCTCGGCTTCGGCCGTTATATGACACCGGAGGAGCTCCGGACGGCGCTCGGCCTGATCCGCGACGCCGCCGAGCAGCAGTTGCGCTTCGCCGCATGACCCTGGTCCGCTTCCTTTCCGCCGACGGACGCGAGGTGCGGGAGGTCGAGGCGCCGCCGGGCGAGCGGCTGCTCGACATCGCCCAGAACGAAGGCCAGCCGCTGGAAGGGACGTGCGAGGGCCAGATGGCCTGCTCGACCTGCCATGTGATCGTCGATCCGGAGGATTTCCCGAAGCTGCCGCGGGCAAGCGAGGAGGAAGAGGACATGCTCGACCTCGCCAGCCACGTCACCCGTACCTCGCGCCTGTCCTGCCAGATCTGGCTGACGGAAGAGCTGGCGACCCTGACCGTCCGCATCCCAGGTGGGGTGCGCAACATGCAGGGGCGCTAAAGGCAGAAGCAAATATTTCTGCCGCTGTCGGGCCCACCTCGACAGCCTAGGATTCCGGCCATGATCGACCGCCGCACCCTGCTCGTCAGCTTCGCCGCTCTTGCCGCTTGCGGGGAGGGCCGCGGCCGCACCGCGCAGGGCTCTCCCGCGTCCGAGCCCGATTTTGCACCGCTGTTGCGAGAACTCGGAGCAGGCGCGCGCCTCGGCGTCGCCGCTCTCGATACCGGCTCGGGGCGAGCGCTGGGCCATGATCAACTCAGCCGCTACGCGATGTGCTCCACCTTCAAGCTGCCACTCGCCGCGGCGATCCTGGCCGAGGTCGATCGCGGCGCGATCCGGCTCGATCAGGCGCTGGCCTTCAGCCAGGCCGACATGCTCAGCCACGCGCCGGTCGCCGAGGCGGCGATGGCGCGCGGCCAGCTCATCGTCGCCGAGGCCTGCGACGCGATCGTCGTCGTCAGCGACAATGTCGCCGCCAATCTGCTGCTCCGCCTGCTCGGCGGCCCGGCCGCCTTCACCGCCTTCTGCCGCCGCTGCGGCGACCGCGAGACGCGGCTCGACCGTTACGAGCTCGAGCTCAACAGCAATCTGCCTGGCGATCCGCGCGACACGACGACGCCGGCGGCGATGCTCGGTCTGGTCAGGACGATCCTCACCGGCGACCTGCTGACGGAGCGCAGCCGGGCGCGGATCGTCTCGGCGATGGAACGCTGCGCCACCGGCCGCGACCGCCTCCGCGCCGGCTTCCCGCCGGATTGGCGCGCCGGTGACAAGACCGGCACCGGCGCCCGCGGCGCCGCGAACGACGTCGCCTTCGCGATGCCGCCTGGCCGGCCGCCGATCCTCATCTCATCCTATATCGACGCGCCCGAAGCCACGCCGGCACAGCGCAACGCCGTCCATGCGTCGGTGGGGCGGCTCGTCGCGCAAGCGTTCGGCTGAGCGCGTCGCGCCTTGCAACATCATGTCGGCTCCCCCATATGCCGCGCGGGAGTCGGGCGGACGGCGCTCTCGCCAACCCGGTCAGGTCCGGAAGGAAGCAGCCGTAACGAGTTTTACGTGCCGGGTCGTTCCGGCTCCCACCCGCCGCCGCTAAAGCTTCGGCGGGCAAGCCCTCCAAAATCTCAAACTCTCGCCTGAAACCTTGGCGTGGCCGGGCGTTCGCAGCTAGACCGGGGACGATGTCCGAATCTCCCCAGCCGTATCGCGTTCTGGCCCGCAAATATCGGCCGCAGAGCTTTTCCGAGCTGATCGGCCAGGAGGCGATGGTCCGTACGCTCGGCAATGCGATCTCGCGCGACCGCCTCGCCCATGCCTTCCTGCTGACCGGCGTCCGCGGCGTCGGCAAGACCTCGACCGCGCGGCTGATCGCCAAGGCGCTCAATTGCGTGGGGCCGGATGGGACCGGCGGGCCCACGATCGATCCCTGCGGCGTCTGCGAGCCGTGCCGGGCGATCGCGGAAGGGCGCCATATCGACGTGGTCGAGATGGACGCCGCCAGCCATACCGGCGTCGACGATGTGCGCGAGATCATCGAGGCGGTGCGCTACGCCGCGGTCTCGGCGCGCTACAAGGTCTACATCATCGACGAAGTCCACATGCTGTCGAAGAATGCGTTCAACGCATTGCTGAAGACGCTCGAGGAGCCGCCGGCCCATGTGAAGTTCCTGTTCGCGACGACCGAGGTCAACAAGGTCCCGATCACCGTATTGTCGCGCTGCCAGCGCTTCGATCTTCGGCGCATCCCCGCCGACCTGCTCGCCGGTCATTTCGGCGAGGTCGCCAAGGCGGAAGGGGTCGAGGTCGAGCCCGAGGCGCTGGCGCTGATCGCCCGCGCCGCCGAAGGCTCGGCGCGCGACGGACTTTCGATCCTCGACCAGGCGATCGCCCACGGCGCCGGCGCGGTCACCGCCGAACAGGTTCGCGCCATGCTCGGCCTGTCCGATCGCGGCGCGACCCGGCGGCTGCTCGGCCTGCTGCTGACCGGCGAGGCCCGCGGCGCGCTGGCGGCGCTGAAGGACCAATATGATCTCGGCGTGGAGCCGTCGGCGCTGCTGCGCGGCCTGCTCGAGGCGGTCCACGGCATCACCCGCGCCAAGGTCGGCGGCGCCGCCGATCCCGCCCAGTCGGCCGAGGAGCGCGAGGACTATGAGGACTGGTCCGCCAAGCTTTCCTACGCCGCCATTCATCGGCTCTGGCAGCTGTTGCTGAAGGGGCTCGGCGAGGTGCACAGCGCGCCGTCGCCGCTCGAGGCGGCCGAGATGGCCCTGCTTCGGGTGATCCATGCGGCCGAAATGCCCGACCCGGGCGAGCTGCTGGCCAAGCTGGCAAGCGGCGAGGTCAACGCCGCCGCGCCGTCCGCGCCGGCGTCGGCGCCGAAACCCGAAGGCCAGGCCGAGCTGCTGCGCGCACCGGCCGATTTCGGTGGGCTCGTCGCTCTGCTCGAAGCCAATGGCGAGCCGATGCTGGCGCACCAGCTGAGCGAGGAATTCCGGCTGGTCGACTATGCGCCGCCGACCTTGCAGCTGCAGGCGGCACGCACGCTCGATTCCAAGCGGGTCGAGGACGGACTGTCGCGGCTGCGCGGCGCGCTGAAGCGTCTGTTCAACGAAAGCTGGCAGGTCGGGCTCGCCGAGGGCTCGGCCCAGCCGAGCTTGCGCGAGCAGGAGCTTGAAGTTGAGCGCCAGCGGGAACAGAGGATCATGGAATTGCCGGTCGTGAAGGCGGCCTTCGAGGCCTTTCCCGACGCCGAGCTCGCCGGCTTCTCAAGTAATGACAAACGGAGTGCCTGATGCCTGATTTCGACGACATCATGAAAATGGCCCAGGAGGCCCAGGCCAAGCTGATGCAGGCCCAGGAAGAGCTCGACAAGATCGAGGTCGAGGGCGTGTCGGGCGGCGGCATGGTCAAGATCCGCGCCAGCGCCAAGGGCCGGATCATCGCCGTCGAGATCGACGAGAGCCTGCTCGCGCCGAGCGAGAAGCAGATGGTCGAGGATCTCGTCGCCGCCGCGATCAATGACGCCCGCGCCAAGGCCGACGTCGCCAGCGCCGAGGCGATGCGCCAGGCGACCGGTGGGCTACAGCTGCCGCCGGGGGTGAAGCTGCCGTTCTGATCTTCAAATGCCCCTC
>JAYRLF010000052.1:0-15240 GCA_041905385.1 Allosphingosinicella sp. | reverse complement strand
CGTGAATCCAATCCGATTGCCGAAGCCATAATAGGCGAGTGCGAAGCTCTGGCTTCTCAGCGGGAATTTCTTCTCCCGGGCGGCTTCCGCCAATCGCCGCCGTTCGGCCGCCAGTAGCTCATCCATTTCGGCGCAAAGCCCCAGATAGGTATCGAGCCCGGCTCCAGATGCTGCTCGGTGACCAATCGCACCCAGTCGCGCTCGTTCGGCCTCCGTCCAGTCCCGTCGGCTGTCCTCGGCCCACTCGACCCGAACCGTCTCTTTCTCTTTGATGAACACAAGCCGAGCACTTCGAATTTCGGTCCCGCACGCGTCTGCCGTCTCGTCCAGCAGCGCTCGCGCGATCAATGCCGCTATCGCACCAAGCTCGCCATCGGCGGCGGTAGAAAGCAGGCCTGGGCTGGTCACGGCTTCAAGGACGGCGCGACAGGTCGAAGCGTCCTCGATTGCCGAGACAACGTCGCCGGCGATCGCTTCAAGGATAGGCGTAGAGAGCCTGAGCCCGAACATCGCCGGGTCCGTCGCGGCCTTCCTTGCGAGGTCAAAAGCGGCGCACGCATTCTGGATCATCTCGTGCGAAAACGAGATCCGGCCAGCTCGTCTGACAAGGAGGCCGCCGGCGAACAGCGCGTCGCAATCCTCGAAGCGCACCTCCTGCGCCCTCATGAACTCGTCGAAAGTCGCCTCCGGCATGGAAAACGCCACCTGCTCGTGGAGCCAACTCGCGAGCCGGCGCAGTCCGAATGAAGCGGCCCGCGCGTGCCTGCCGAGGCGTATCCGAATGTATTGGTCGAGCAAGACTAAGCGGGTCGCGTCCGCATTGAGATCCCCGCCGATCTGGCCGACGATCTCTGCTTCGATGCCGCTGCTGACCGCCTTGAGAACTCCAAGGGCGGTCACGCTCAAGGCGACACCGCTCGATTGGGCGATTCGGCGTTTGAGGTCGACGCTTGGCCGGCTGACGCTGAAGGTACATAGCCCACCGAACTCAGGCGGCTTCCCCTCCTGGGCCGTGACGATGAGTTTGGCGCCAAGGCGCCTGGCCAGGGCGCGGATTCCCCGCAACGCGTTTGGCCTGTGCGCCCCAAGCTCGTTTATGCCGTCCAGCACCAGGAAGACCGGACTGTCGGCTCGTGAAATGGCCCGAAGCAGAGCCGAAGGACTCTGATCGGAGAGCAGCGCAACTTCCCGCCGGATGCAGTCGGCCCACGAACCCGCGAAATCCTTTGCGGCGAAAAAGAGTGTCGGATTCCCTGCGCGCGCAAGATCGGCGGCGACCCATTTCGCCATCAGAGTCTTGCCGCAACCGGAAGCGCCGGTGATGAAGCAGCCCGCACCGGTCGTCGCCGCCGCGAGCAGACCGCCCCGCTGTTCTGAATCCTCCGGCAACCACCGGGCGGCATCCCTTCCATACTCGACCGCGAAGGCGGCGCTGTACTGCTTGAGAAGCTTGGCTGTTTCCTGATCTTCAGCCGACGCGACGGCTTCCGCGACCGAGATGGGCGTCAGCGCGAGTTTGGCCGCAAAGGCTCGCCAGTCGTTGAGGGACCACGGCGCGGTGCCTTGGACCTTGAAGCTCGACATGAACCGGTCGAGCGTGGTGACCGCCACCTTGAAGTCGCCGGTCGTGACCTGCGAACCTTCGGTGAACCCGCTCGTGAAGACGACGTGTCCATCGGGGTAGAAATTCCCCACTGGCTTGGCAGCCATCATCGCGTCGCGCAGCGCGTTCTTCGCGGCCAATGCCTGTAGATAAGCATTGGTGTAGGGGCGCCACTCCCCGGATGAGTGAAGCCGCGCCCAATTCCCATTGAGGTCGCCGCGCACCGGTAGGTAGCTCGACTTGACCTCGACAACAGACACGCAGTGCGCGGTAACCACGATGCAGTCTATCTGTCGCCCTCCAATATGGACGTTTGCCAGAACCACGAAGGGGATCTGCTGCCCTTCAAGCCACTGAACTGCGGACGCCAAAAACTTGCGTTCCGAATCCTGATCGATTGGCGCTCCCATATAAATCTTATTGGCGACTAGATCCTCGCTCATGAGGCCACGATACCAGCATGGATCGGCGACCGCATCGCCGTTGCGCCGCTTTTGGCGAAGAGCTCGCGTCGCAGAATTGAGCGCGCCGTAATCCCACCTGCGCCCTCTTACGCCCCAATAGCCACCCGGCCGGTAGGGCGTACATAAACTTAAGTGGTCGTAAATAAAGCAGATTTCTCTTTTCGGCCGCCTGTCGGATTCATGTCTCAAAGTCCGGACGCCGTCTCGTGCTCCGGCGGAGACAGCGTCTATGACCCCGACCAAGCTCCTTATCGGCCAGATCCTGATCGTCTTCGCGATCGTGATCGCGGGCGTCTGGTCGGCCACGCAGTGGGCTGCCGCCGAGCTTGACTACCAAGCCCAGCTGGGCGCGCCCTGGGTCGTACTGTTCGGCACCCCGGTCTATCGACCTTGGAAGCTGTTCGAGTGGTGGTACGCCTACGAGGCCTACGCCCCGCACATCTTCGACCGGGCGGGGATGCTGGCAGGCGCCAGCGGCTTCATGGGGTGCGCCGCGGCCGTCGCCGGCTCGCTATGGCGGGCACGTCAGAACCGGCTCGTCACCACCTATGGCTCCTCCCGCTGGGCGAACAAGCGCGAGATTGAAGGCGCCGGCCTCTTCCGCGCAGCAGGCGTCTTTCTCGGCCGGTTGGGCGGCCAATATCTGCGCCACGACGGCCCCGAGCACGTCATGGCCTTCGCGCCGACCCGCTCGGGCAAGGGCGTCGGCCTCGTCATTCCGACGCTCTTGTCCTGGACCGGGTCGGCCGTCGTTCACGATATCAAGGGCGAGAACTGGCAGCTGACTGCCGGCTGGCGGTCGAAATTCTCGCACTGTCTGTTGTTCAACCCGACCGATCCGCGCTCTGCCCGCTACAACCCGCTCCTGGAGGTGCGGAAGGGACCGGACGAGGTCCGCGACGTCCAGAACATCGCCGACATCCTGGTCGACCCCGAAGGGGCGCTTGAACGCCGGAGTCACTGGGAGAAGACCAGCCACTCACTGCTGGTCGGCGCCATCCTGCACGTCCTCTATGCGGAGGAAGAGAAGACGCTCGCCCGCGTCGCCACCTTCCTCTCCGACCCACAGCGGAGTTTCGCTCACACGCTACGCCGGATGATGGCGACCAATCATCTCGGCACGCCCGATCATCCGCAGGTCCATCCCGTGGTCGCATCGGCCGCGCGCGAGGTGCTGAACAAGTCGGAGAACGAACGCTCCGGCGTGCTGTCCACGGCCATGTCGTTCCTCGGCCTCTATCGCGACCCGACGGTGGCGGCGACGACAGCGGCGTGCGACTGGCGCATCGTCGATCTGGTCGACGCGACGCGGCCGGTCTCGCTCTACCTCGTCATTCCACCGTCGGACATCTCGCGGACCAAGCCGCTGGTGCGCCTGGTCTTGAACCAGATCGGCCGCAGGCTCACCGAGCGGCTGGAAGGCGACCCCGGAAAACGCCGCAAGCATCAGCTCCTCATGATGCTCGACGAGTTCCCCGCGCTCGGACGGCTCGACTTCTTCGAGACGGCGCTCGCCTTCATGGCCGGCTACGGCATCCGCGCCTATCTCATCGCGCAAAGCCTAAACCAGATCTCCAAGGCCTATGGCGAGAACAACGCCATCCTCGACAACTGCCATGTCCGCATTGCCTTCAGCAGCAACGACGAGCGGACGGCAAAGCGCATATCCGACGCGCTCGGTACGGCGACCGAACTGCGCGCGCAGCGCAACTACGCTGGCCATCGCCTGGCGCCGTGGCTCAGCCACGTCATGGTCAGCCGCCAGGAGACCGCGCGGCCGCTGCTGACCCCAGGCGAAGTGATGCAATTGCCGCCGGCCGACGAGCTGGTGCTGGTTTCTGGCCTGGCGCCGATCCGGGCCAAGAAGCTGCGTTACTACGAGGACCGCAACTTCATATCCCGCATCGCAGACGCACCGGCGCTGGCCGGCCGCGATTACCAGGACAAGCCTGCTCCGCGTCCGGACGATTGGGGCGGCCAGGTGCGCGGCCTCCATGTCCGCCTCGCCGCCGCGGTCGATGAGGAAGGCAGCCTCGCCGACGAAGAAGGCGGGCTCCAGCAGCAGCGGCATCCCGGTCTGCCGGAAGAGGGCGCCACCAAGCCAGTTGCTCCCGAGCATGAGACCGACCTCGGCCTTGCCGAGGACGAATCCGACACCGCCGCCGACAAGCGGGCCATGGATCGGCTGCGCGGTCTCGGCTCGGTCGCGCGCGCTCACGCCATGAACGAAGGCACCGGTCGCGGCGACGACCTGCTGCCGTCTTTCTGAGGAGCCGCCCGGTGAAACGCTCCAAAGTCCGCCATCAGCTTTTTCTCGACGCCGATCTCAGCGAGAAGCTGGAGGCGCTGGCGGCAAAGCCCGGCGCGTCCAAGTCCGCCATCTTGGCCGACGCGGTGGCGGCCTGGCTCAATCGCCGGGGTTCGCACGAGCTCGACGACCGCTTCGGACTGCGCCTCAACCGGATCAGCGCCCAGCTCAACCGGATCGAACGCGACGGACAGGTGCTGTTGGAGAGCCTGGCGCTGTTCGTCCGCTATCAGCTCACCGTCACCGCGCCCTTGCCCGAGCCAGATCAGGCGGCCCGCGCTGTCGGCCGCGACCGGTTCCAAGCCTTCGTCGACCAGGTCGGCCGGCAGATCGCCGGCGGTGGCCACACGCTCGGCGGCAATGCGGATGGAGAGGAGACGCGATGAGCGCCTTCTCGAACGCACAGGCCCAGGATCGCCGCCGCGCGATGCTGCGCACCGCCATGGGACCGGTGATCGCCGCGGCGCTCGCCGATCCGGCGGTGATCGAGGTGATGGTCAATCCCGACGGGAGCCTCCGGCTCGACCGGTTGGGCGAGGGGAGGATCGACACCGGGAAGCGGCTCGAACCAGCCGAGGTCGAACGCATCATCCGGCTGGTCGCCAGCCATGTCCGCGTCGAGGTTCACGCGGGCAATCCGGTTGTCAGCGCCGAGCTGCCGCCACGTGACGATGGCATCAGCGGCGAACGCTTCGAGGGCCTGCTGCCACCGGTCTCCACCGCGCCGTGCTTCGCCATCCGCAAGCCGGCGGCGAAGGTCTACACGCTCGACGACTACGTCGCGGACCGCATCGTCATGCCGGTCCAGGCCGACGCGCTGCGCAAGGCGGTCCGTGACCGGCGCAATCTGTTGATCGCGGGTGGCACCAGCTCGGGAAAGACGACGCTCGCCAACGCGCTGCTCGCGGAAGTCGCCGGTCTCGACGAGCGCGTGATCCTGATCGAGGACACCCGCGAGCTGCAGTGCGCGGCGCCTGATTGCGTAGCGCTCCGCACCCGGCCCGGCGCCGTGAGCCTGGCGGACCTGGTGCGCTCGACGCTTCGGCTGCGCCCCGACCGCATCATCGTTGGCGAGGTGCGAGGCGCGGAAGCCCTCGACATGCTGAAGGCCTGGAACACCGGCCACCCCGGCGGCATCGCCACCGTTCACGCCAACTCCGCTCGATCCGCGCTCTATCGCCTCGAGCAGCTGGTGCAGGAGACCGTCGTGACCGTTCCCCGGCGGCTGATCGCCGAGGCCATCGATCTCGTCGTCTTCATCCAAGGTCGCGGCATCGGACGGCGCATCGAGACGATCGCCGAGGTTACCGGCCTCGATGCCGACGGCGACTACGCCGTCACCGATCTCGCATCTCATCGGCTTCATGCGCTTTGACAAGGAGAAACCGCCATGCATCCGTCCACGTCCTTTCCGGTTCATCGTCTCTTGTGGTCGCTTGCCTGCGCGGCCGCCGTCACGCTTCTCCTCTGTGGCACGGCGCACGCAGCCGGCTCGGGCATGCCCTGGGAGCAGCCCCTTCAACAGATCCTCGATTCCGTGCAAGGGCCGGTCGCCAAGATCGTGGCGGTGATCATCATTATCATCACCGGATTGACGCTGGCCTTCGGCGAGACCAGCGGCGGCTTCCGCCGGCTGATCCAGATCGTGTTCGGGCTCAGCATCGCCTTCGCGGCGAGCTCGTTCTTCCTCAGCTTCTTCTCGTTTGGCGGCGGGGCGCTGGTCTGATGGGCACGCCAGGCGCCGATCATGTTCCGGGGTTCGAGGCGCCGCTGCACCGTGCGCTGACCGAGCCGATCCTGCTGGGCGGCGCGCCGCGCGCCATCGCCATCGTCAACGGCACGGTCGCCGCCGCCTTGGGACTGGGCCTTCAGATGTGGATCGCCGGCATCGTTCTGTGGGTACTCGGCCATTCGCTGGCGGTCTTCGCCGCCAAGCGCGATCCCGACTTCGCGCCCGTGCTGGCGCGCCATCTCCGCCAGAAAGCGTGGTGGACATGCTGAACCTCGCCGAATACCGCGACCGCTCCGACCGCCTCGCCGACCATCTGCCCTGGGCGGCGCTGGTCGCACCCGGTGTCGTCCTCAATAAAGATGGCAGCTTCCAGCGTACGCTGCGCTTTCGTGGCCCCGACCTCGAAAGCGCGACCGAAGCGGAACTCGTCGCGGCCTGCGCCCGGGCGAACAATGTCCTGCGCCGGTTCGGCTCGGGCTGGGCGCTCTTCTTCGAGGCGGAGCAGATCGAAGCGCTCGGCTATCCCCAATCCAGTTTCCCGGATCAGGCCTCCTGGCTCCTCGATGAGGAACGCCGCGCCGCCTTCGAAGGCCAACGCGGCCAGCATTTCGAGAGCGCCTATCATCTGACGCTTCTCTACATGCCCCCGGCCGACCAAGTCGCCCAAGCCGAGCGGGCGCTGCTGGAGACCGGCCGGGAGGAGAAGGGCAGGGACTGGCGTCAGGACCTGGCCGGGTTCATCGCCGAGACTGACCGCGCCCTCGACCTGCTGGCTGGCTTCATGCCGGAGGTGCGGGCGCTCGATGATGGCGAGACGCTGACCTACCTGCACGGCACTGTCTCGACGAAGCGGCACCGCGTCGCCGTCCCCGACATGCCGATCTATCTGGACGGCATCCTGGTCGACACCGCGCTGAGCGGCGGCATCGAGCCGATGCTTGGGGACCAGCATCTCCGCACGCTGACCATCCTGGGCTTCCCCAGCCTGACCCGGCCCGGGATTCTCGATGCACTCAACCATCAGGACTTCGCTTGTCGCTGGGTGACGCGGTTCATCGCCCTCGACAAGACCGAGGCGACCAGGACGCTCACGAGACTGCGCCGGCAGTGGTTCGCCAAGCGCAAGTCGATCTCGGCCCTGCTGCGCGAAGTGCTCTACAATGAGCCCGTCCAACTCCTCGACTCCGACGCCGACAACAAGGTGGCCGACGCCGATCTGGCGCTCCAGGCATTGGGCGGCGATCATGTCGCCTTCGGCTATCTCACCACCACCATCACGGTTTCGGATCCCGACCGTCATCGGGCCGACGAGAAGGTCCGTGCGGTCGAGCGCATCGTCAATGGACTCGGCTTCACCTGCATCCGCGAGAGCGTCAATGCGGTGGAAGCCTGGCTCGGATCGCTTCCCGGGCATGTCTATGCCAACGTCCGGCAGCCACTCGTCCACACGCTGAACCTCGCGCATCTGATGCCGCTGTCTTCCGTGTGGGCAGGTCCGGCGCGGAACGCTCACCTGGACGGGCCGCCTCTGCTCTACGCCGAGACGTCCGGCTCGACGCCGTTCCGCCTCTCCACCCATGTCGGCGACGTCGGGCACATGCTGGTGGTCGGTCCGACGGGCGCCGGCAAGTCCGTGCTGCTGGCGCTCCTGGCACTTCAATTCCGCCGCTATGCCGGCTCCCAGGTCACCATCTTCGACAAGGGCTATTCAGCGCGCGCCGCCGTGCTCGCCATGGGCGGCGAGCATCATGGACTGGGATCAGAGGGATCGCTTGCCTTCCAGCCGCTGCGCGGCATCGACGCATCCGCGGAACGCAGTTGGGCCGCCGAGTGGATCAGCGCGCTGCTGGCGCACGAGAAGGTCGTCGTCACGCCCGAAGTGAAGGAATCCGTCTGGTCGGCGCTGACCAGCCTGGCCACGGCGCCGGCGGAGGAGCGCACGCTCACCGGCCTCTCGGTGTTACTCCAATCGAACGCGCTCAAGGCCGCACTCATGCCCTACACGCTGGACGGCCCTTTCGGCCGGCTGCTGGATGCCGCCGAGAACCGGCTCGAGCTGGCGGACGTGCAGTGCTTCGAGACCGAGGAGCTGATGCACGAGGCGGGTGTGGTCCTGCCGGTCCTCACCTATCTCTTCCACCGCCTGGAAGACCGCTTCGACGGACGGCCGAGCCTGCTGATCCTCGACGAAGCCTGGGTCTATCTCGACAACCCGGTCTTCGCAGCGCGCATCCGCGAATGGCTGAAGGTGCTGCGCAAGAAGAACGTCTCGGTCGTCTTCGCCACCCAGTCGCTGGCGGACATCGCCGGCAGCAGCATCGCGCCGGCCATCATCGAAAGCTGCCCGCAGCGGATCTTCCTGCCCAATGACCGGGCGATCGAGCCGCAAGCGCGATCGGCCTACGAGCGCTTCGGACTCAACGACAGGCAGATCGAGCTGATCGCGCAGGCGACGCCGAAGCGCCACTACTATTTGCAATCACGCCGCGGCAACCGGCTATTCGAGCTTGGACTCGGACCCATCGCGCTGGCTCTCTGTGGAGCGTCCTCGCCAGCCGATCAGACTCTCATCGATCGTGTGCTGGCCGAGCGCGGTTCCGACCGTTTCGCCGCCGCCTTCCTGAAAGCGTATGGCCTCGACTGGGCCGCCGCGCTGCTCAGCGATTTCCCCAACCCCACACAGGAGGAGACATCATGATGCGCAAGACGCTCGCAACCCTGCTGGTCGCGACTTCCCTCGGAGTCAGTACGGTCGCCATCCCTGTCGATCCGGCTGTCGCCTTCACCGTGTTCGATCCTTCGAACTTTGCCCAGAACATCCTTCAGGCGGCCCGCGCGCTGGAGCAGATCAACAACCAGATCCAGTCGCTTCAGAACGAAGCGACCATGTTGCAGAACATGGCGAAGAACCTTCAGCGCCTCGACTATTCGTCGCTCGGCCAGATCACTGGGGCGCTGCAGCGCATCGATGGGCTGATGATCCAGGCCGAGGGCATCGCCTTCGAAGTCAGCGCCACCGACACCGCGTTCCGGCAGCAGTTCCCCGAACAATATGACGCCGCGGTGACCACCGATCAGTTCGTGGCCGACGCCCGGACCCGCTGGCGAAACTCGATGAGCGCTTACCACCAGACCATGCGGATACAGGCGCAAGTGGTCGAGAACGTCCAGGCCGATGGCGCCACCTTGTCGGAACTGGTGATGGCCTCGCAGGGCGCAGTAGGAAGTCTTCAGGCGCAGCAGGCCACCAACCAGCTGCTCGCCCTTTCCACCAAGCAGCAGCTCCAGATCCAGAACCTGATGGCAGCGCAGTACCGCTCGGAAGCGCTGGACCAGGCGCGCAAGGCGCAGGCGGAGGAAGCCGCCCGCGCGGCGACCGCCCGGTTCCTGGGTTCGGGGCAGGCCTACACGCCGCGCTAGCGGCTAGGCGCCAGGAAGAAACGCGACATGGGTGACCTCAACGTCATCGACCGCTTTATGGAGACCTTCATCCGCTACATCGATAGTGGGTTTGGGCTCCTGACGGGCGACGTCGCGTTTCTCACCACCATCCTGATCGGCATCGACATCACCTTGGCCGGACTGTTCTGGGCCATGGACGGCGAAGCCAACATCTTCGGCCGCCTCATCAAAAAGGTCCTCTATGTCGGCGTCTTCGCGCTGATCCTAAACAACTTCAGCACGCTGGCCGACATCATCTACCGCTCCTTCGCCGGCCTCGGGCTCGAAGCGACCGCCAACAGCCTGGCAGCGGATGACCTGCTCAAACCTGGCCGCCTCGCGGGAACCGGGTTCGAGGCCGCTTGGCCGCTTCTTCGCCAGGTCAGCCAGCTGATGGGCTTCACCAGCTTCTTCGACAATTTCCTGACCATCATCGTGCTGCTGATCGCGTGGGTGATCGTGATCATCGCCTTCTTCATCCTGGCGGTGCAGCTCTTCATCACGATCCTCGAGTTCAAGCTGACGACGCTGGCTGGCTTCGTCCTGGTGCCCTTCGCGCTCTGGAACAAGACCTCGTTCCTCGCCGAGCGCGTGCTGGGCAACGTCGTCTCGTCCGGCATCAAGGTGATGGTGCTGGCGGTCATCGTCGGCATTGGGTCGAGCTTCTTCGGCGAGTTCATCACAGCGCTCCAAGGACAGGAGCCGAACATCGGCCAGGCGATGTCACTGGTGCTGGCGGCGCTCTCGCTGTTCGGGCTCGGCATCTTCGGTCCGGGCATCGCCTCCGGCCTCGTCGCCGGCGCGCCGCAGCTCGGCGCCGGCGCCGCCATCGGCACGGTCGGGGCTGCAGCAGGCGCCGCCATGCTGGCGGGTGGCGCCGCCCTGGGTGGCGCTCGCGCGGTTGGCGCCCTCGGTTCCGGCGGCATGGCGGCGATCCGCGCCGGCACGGCCATGGGATCGGCCGCCTCGACCGCCTACCAGCTCGGGGAAGCCACGTCTGGTGCGACCGGCGTGGCCGGTATCGCCGCCGGCCTGGGCGGTGTCGCGCGCGCCGGTGCCGGCGCGGTCGCCCAAGGCGCGCGGTCCGTGGCAAGCCGCACCGCCAATTCGCTGTCGCAGAGCGCGAGGACCGGACGGGAAGCAGCCTGGCGCGCCACCGGCGGCAGCCCGGGTTCAGGCGGCTCTCCATCGAGCGTCGCCGAGGCCAGGCCCTCCGCCGCCGACAGCGCCCCGCAATGGGCAAGGCGCCTGCGCGCCGAGCAGGCCTCCCGCGCGCACCGCCATGCCACCGCACAGGCGATCAAGGACGGCGACAAGCCGGCCGGCGCCGCCAATCCCGACCTCAAGGACAGGGAGGACTGAACCCCATGAAGTTCAAGCGGACCCTCCAGCGCTACGGCCAGACGCCCGCGCCGGTGACCCCCTATCAGAAGGCGGCCCAGCTCTGGGACGAGCGCATCGGTTCGTCGCGCGTCCAGGCACGCAACTGGCGGCTGATGGCGTTCTGCTGCCTCATGCTCAGCGTCGGCCTCGCTGGCGGCATGGTCTGGCAGTCCGCACAGAGCCGCGTGACCCCCTATGTCGTCGAGGTCGACAAGCTGGGGGAGGTGCGCGCGGTCGGCCCGGCGATCGAGTCGTATCAGCCGAGCGACGCGCAGATCGCATGGTATCTCGCGCGTTTCGTCGCCGACGTACGCTCGCTCTCCATCGATCCGGTGCTGGTGCGCCAGAACTGGCTCGAAGCCTATGACTTCGCAACCGACCGCGCGGCGCTCTTCCTCAACGACTATGCCCGCACGAACGACCCTTTCTCGGCTGTCGGCACGCGCTCCGTTTCGGTTCAGGTGACGAGCGTGGTGCGCGCGTCCGACTCGTCCTTCCAGGTGAAGTGGACCGAGCAGAGCTATGAGCGCGGCAGCCTCGCCAGCACGACACGCTGGACCGCCATCCTCACGACCGTCACCCAGCCGCCGCGCACCGCCGAGGTGCTCAGGAAGAACCCGCTTGGCCTCTACGTCAACGGCATCGCCTGGTCGCGCGAGCTCGACGCCACAACAACTCCTGAAGGGAGGACACCGCAATGAACGGCATCATCTCGATCCGCTCCATCCTCATCCTGTCGGTCTCGGCGCTGGCGCTCGCCGCCTGCGCCGGCAAGACGCCGCCGCCGGCGATCGCCTACGACAGCGACAGCTTCCACCAAGCCGTGGCGGTACCGGACCCGCCGAAGCCGGTGGAGATCGTGGCGGTTCCCACGCCGCTTCCGCTGCCGGGCCAGCTTCAGCCGCCACCATCGGAGGTAAAGCCCGACAAGCGGCCGCCGAAGGATCGGGTGGATGCCGCGAACAAGGCGGCGCTGCAGGAGCCGAGCGCACATGGCTACATCAACGCCGTCCAAGTCTACCCCTATACGGACGGCGCGCTCTATCGGCTTTACGCGGCGCCAGAGCAGGTGAGCGACATCGCGCTTCAACCGGGCGAGACGCTGACCGCCGTCTCATCCGGCGACACGGTACGCTGGGTCATCGGCGACACCACGAGCGGCTCGGGCGACGCCAAGCGCGTTCATGTGCTGGTGAAGCCCTTCGCGCCGGGGCTCAAGACCAATCTCGTCATCACCACCGACCGGCGTTTCTATCATCTTCAGCTCGAAAGCACCGACCGCACCTCGATGGCGGCGATTTCCTGGACCTATCCGCAGGACCGCCTTCTCATGCTGCAACGGCAGAACGCGCAAGCCGATGCCGCGGCGCCGCTCGCGGCCGGTGTCACCCTGGAAAACCTCAGGTTCCGCTATGAGATTTCGGGCGATAGCCCGCCCTGGCGGCCGGTGCGCGCCTTCGACGACGGCAGCAAGGTCTATATCGAGTTCCCGGCGCGCATCGATCAGGGCGAGGCGCCGCCGCTCTTCGTGGTCGGGCCGGACGGCGACAACCAGCTCGTCAACTACCGGGTCCGCCGCAACTACTACATCATCGACCGTCTGTTCGCCGCCGCCGAGCTCCGCTTGGGCACCGACCCGCAGCAGGTCGTGCGCATCAGCCGTACCGATGGCGTCGCCTCGAATGACGCCCCGCACCGCCAGCCGGCCCGGTAGGGGGAGGTCGCAATGTCGGACACCACCGCGCCCCGGTCGGACCCACCCAAGGTCGATCCCGAGACCCTGGTGCTGAAGGCGACGCCCCGTCGCGTCGTGCGCTTCAAGCGGCGGCTCCTGATCGGCGTCGCCGCGACGGCCTGCGTCGCGGTCTTCGGCGTGACCTGGCTGGCGTTGCAAGGCCCGACGATGCGGCTCGGCCAGCAGGGGCAGGAACTCTACAACACCGAACGCAAACCGACACCCGACGGGCTGGCCGCGCTGCCCGGCAACTACGGGCAGATGCGCACCGACACACCGCAACTGGGGCCGCCGCTGCCCGGCGATCTCGGCCGACCGATCCTGGAGCGTCAGCGGCAGCTCGGGATCGCGCCGGGCGCCAGCATGGACGACCAGGCCGCCCTGGCCGAGCGTCAGCGCCTCGCCCAGCAGGCGCAGAAAGCGCGGGAAGCGGGCGTGTTCTTCCAGATTGCCACCCGGCCCGCGCTGGCCTCCACGTCGAGTGCCGGGCAGGGTGCTGGCGTCGCGACGGCGGCCGAGCTCCCGCCGACAGCGGACGCCAATCGGCTCAATCTCGATCCCGAGCGGGACCAGAACAACCAGCAGCGCAAGCTCGATTTCCTGAACCAGCCCGTCGAGAAGGGCATCTACAATCCTCATGCGCTTCAGACGCCCGCGTCGCCCTATCAGGTGATGGCGGGCAGCATCATCGCCGCCAGCCTCGTCACGGGCCTGAACTCGGATCTGCCGGGTGCCGTCGTCGCCCAGGTGACGGAGAACGTCTACGACAGCGTCACCGGCCGCACTCTGCTGATCCCGCAGGGCGCGCGTCTGATCGGCACCTATGACAGCGTTGTCGCCTTCGGACAGTCGCGCGCGCTCTTGGTCTGGCGGCGCATCGTCATGCCCGACGGATCGTCGATCCAGATCGACAATCTGCCGGCGACCGACACTGCCGGTTACGCCGGGCTCGAGGACGAGGTGGACTTCCACACCTGGCGGCTGATTAAGGGCGTGGTCCTCTCGACGCTGCTCGGCGTCGGCACCGAGCTCAGCCTCGGCGGTGAGGAGAGCGATCTGGTCCGGGCGCTGAGGGAATCCACCCAGCAGAACGCCAACCGCGCCGGCCAGCGCATCACCGAACGGAATCTCAACATCCAGCCGACCATCACCGTCCGCCCCGGTTGGCCCCTGCGCGTGATCGTCCACAGGGATCTCGTGCTCAGGCCCTATCGCGGATGAAAGGAGCAGGCCCATGTCCGAACTGAAGCTCGGCAAGCTGCCGGACCGGACGCCGGTCAAGATCACCATCACGGTGAGTCCCGACCTCAACCAGGCGCTGCGCGAATACGCCGCGATCTATCGGACAACCTATGGAGATGCCGAGTCCGTCGCCGATCTGATCCCGTTCATGGTCGGCGCGTTTCTGGAAAGCGACCGCGGCTTCGCCAAGGCGCGAAAGGCGGTGTCGCTTGAGGCACCTGTCGAGGCGGCGCGGCACCGCCGTGCGCGCCGCTCCCCAGAACTCCCGTCAACCACAAGCCAGGAGGAATGAGACCATGTCTGTGATCGGCACATTCACGCCCGCGAAGGACGGCGGCTGGACCGGTTCCATCCACACCCTGACGATCAACACGAAGGTGCGGCTGGTTCCGAACGACAACCGCGACAACGAGAACGCGCCGGTCTTCCGGGTGTTCGTCGGCCAGTCCCGCGTCGGCGACGCCTGGTCGGCGCGCTCCGGCGGCGACAGCCCGAAGGACTACTTTCGCGTCCGCCTCGACGATCCCAGCCTGCCGGAACCCATCAGCGCCGCCTTGTTCCAGTCCGAGGACGGGAACGAGGCGCAGCTCGTATGGAACCGGCGGAAGGCGGAGGGGGCTACGAAGTAGGCTCCTCTATCCTGAGATCGGCGAAAGCCATATCTCATATATGGCTATGATCGACTTTATCAAAGTATGCTCGAAAACCGCCATGTCCCGACTCATATCCGCGCCCTTCTTCAGCGCTCACCCGGTCTTCAGCCGCGCCGAATACGCTGCCGCCGTCGGCCGCCGCCCCGGAGACAAGGTCGTAACGGTGATGCTCACTCAGCACCTTCAAGCCGGCAACATCCGGCGGGTCGCGCGCGGTGTCTTCGCGTCCGTGCCCAAGCATGCCGACGCCGGCAAATGGTCCGTCGACCGCTTCCTGGCCGCCTCCCGTCTGCGCCGGCGCGGCGTGATCGCCTATCACTCGGCCCTCGAGCTGCACGGCTGCGCCTACACCGAGGGGCATGAGGTGCAGGTGATCACGCGCGGCGAGCCGGGTATATTCGAGGCGGTCGGTCTCACCTGCCGGTTCGTCAGGCCGCCGCGCGGCTTCGCACCGCCGGACGGCGTCACGGCGGTCGATCGCTTGGGGCTGGAGGTCAGCGTGACGACGATCGAGCGGACGATCGCCGATCTGTTCGACCGCTATGACTTGGCCGGCGGCGCGGAGGAGCTCTTCAACTCCCTGGACCTGGTCGCACGCATCGACGCCGCGGCGCTGGTCCGGCACGCGCGCGCGCTCGGCAACGCCACGGCCGCCGGCGCGCTGGGCTCCTGGCTGGAG
>JAYRLF010000051.1:0-15305 GCA_041905385.1 Allosphingosinicella sp. | reverse complement strand
GGAGGGGGACCGGACGAAGTCCGGTGGAGGGGCTTTCAGCGCCGGTCTGCCCCTCCACCACGCGCTACGCGCGCGGTCCCCCTCCCCATGAGCTTCGCTCACAGGGAGGATAGGTCTACGCCCTCAGCGTCGCGCCCAATTTCGCCGCCGCGGCGACGATGCGGTCGGAGATCGCCTTCAGATCCTCGTCGGTGAAGCTCTTCTCGGTCGGCTGCAGCACCACCTCGATCGCCAGCGACTTCCGGCCCTCGGGCACGCCCTGGCCGGTGAAGACGTCGAACAGTTCGGCCGTGACGATCGCCGCCTTGTCGGCGCCGCGGACAGCGCGGACCAGGTCGCCGCCGGCAAGGTCGGCCGGCACCAGGAAGGCGAAGTCGCGGCGGACCGGCTGCAGCGCCGGCGGCGCATAGGCCGGGCGCATATGGCCGGAGGCGCGCTTCGCCGGGATCGCGTCGAGGAACAGCTCGGCCGCGACCGCGCCGCCGTCGAGGTCGAACGCCTTCAGGATGCGCGGGTGGAGCGCGCCGAATTCGGCGAGGATCATCTTCGGGCCGAGGCCGAGCCGGCCCGACTGGCCGGGATGGTAGACGCCGGCGGCATCGCCGAGCACCTGGAGATTGCCGACCGGCGCGCCGGCCTCGGCGAGGATGGCGAGCGCCTCGGCCTTGACGTCGAACGCGTCGAAGCCGCGCCCGCCCGATCGCCGCCAGTGGCGCGGCTTGTCGCCGGCGAGGAGGATGCCGATCGTAGGATGCTCCTTGTCGCCGAGATAGCGGCGGCCGACTTCGAACAGCCGCACCGTCTCGGCGCCGCGGGCGAGGTTGCGGCGCGCGGCGGCGAGCAAGCCGGGCAGCAGCGATGGCCGCATCACCTTCAGCTCCTCGCTGATCGGATTGGCGAGCACCCAGGCCGAGCCGCCGAACGGCTCCGCTTCGGCTTCGGAGATGAAGCTCCAGGTCACCGCCTCGTTGAGCCCGCGCGCGGCCGCGGCGCGGCGCGCCTTGCGCTCGATCAGCTGGGCGGGCGTGGCGGTCGGCCGGGCGACGCCAGGCGCGCGCGGCAGCGGCGTCGACGGCAATTTGTCGAGCCCTTCGATCCGCAGCACCTCCTCGACGATGTCGGCGCTGCCGATGACGTCACGACGCCATGACGGCACCTCGATCCGCCAGCTCTCGCCCGAGCGATCGACCGAAAAACCGAGCTTTTCCAAGGTCTCCGCCTGGCGCTCGGCCGGTACGGCGAGGCCGCCGAGCCGTTCGGCGCGGATCGGATCATAGTCGACGAAGCGCGGCTCGACCGGCGGGCTGCCGGCCCGGGTGACCGGGCTCGGCGTGCCGCCGCACAGCTCGACCACCATGCGGGTCGCCATCGCCAGCCCGTCCTCGAGAAAGGCCGGATCGACGCCGCGCTCGAAGCGCTGCCGCGCATCGGAAGTGAGGCCGAGCTTCTGTCCGGTCAGCGCGACATGTTCGGGCTCGAAATAGGCGCACTCGATCAGCACGTCCCTGGTGTCCTCGGCGACGCCCGAATCCTCGCCGCCCATGATGCCGCCGATGTCGTGCGTATGGGTCTCGTCCGCGATCGAGGTCATCGTCTCGTCGAGCGTGTAGGTCTTGCCGTTGAGCGCGAGAAAGGTCTCGCCGGGCCGGGCGCGGCGGACGATCGTGCGGCCGCGCACCTTGGCGCGATCGTAGACGTGCAAGGGGCGGCCGACATCGATCATGATGTAGTTTGTGATGTCGACCAAAGCCGAGATCGGTCGCTGCCCGATCGCGCGGAGCCGGCGCTGCATCCAGGCCGGCGCAGGCCCGTTGGTCACGCCGTCGACATTCTGCCCGAAATAGGCCGGGCAACCGGCCTCGTCCTCGATCACGATCTCGGGCGCCGGCGCCGGCCCTTCGATCGGCGCCACTGCCAGCGGCTTGAGCGTGCCGAGGCCGGCCGCGGCGAGATCGCGGGCGATGCCGCGCACGCCCATCGCGTCCTGGCGGTTGGGCGTGACCGAGACGTCGATCACCGGATCGTCGAGCCCGGCCCACTCGGCATAATTAACGCCGACGGGGGCGTCGGCCGGCAAATCGATGATCCCCTCATGCTCGTCGCCGAGCTCGAGCTCGCGGATCGAGCACATCATGCCGCGGCTCTCGACGCCGCGGATCGCCGCCACCTTCAGGGTCAGGTCGCTCCCCGGCACATAGGCGCCGGGCGCGCCGAACACGCCCTTCAGGCCGGCGCGCGCATTGGCGGCGCCGCAGACGACCTGGATCGTCTCGCCGGTGCCGGCGTCGACGGTCAGCACCTGGAGCTTGTCCGCCTGCGGGTGCGGCGACGCGGTCAGCACCTCGGCGATCGTGAACGGCTTCAATTTCTCGGCGGCATTCTCGACGCCTTCGACCTCGAGCCCGATCGCGGTCAAAGTCGCGACCACCGTGTCGAGATCCGCCTCGGTGTCGAGATGGTCCTTGAGCCAGGAGAGGGTGAACTTCATGCGCCCACTCCGCCGGACAAGGTGGGCACGTCAAGCGCCGAGAAGCCGTAATGCTTGAGCCAGCGGCTATCGCCGTCGAAGAAGGCGCGCAGGTCGTCCATGCCATATTTGAGCATGGCGAGCCGATCGATGCCGCAGCCGAAGGCGAAGCCCTGCCATTCCGCGGGATCGAGCCCGCACGCCTCGATCACACGCGGATGGACCATGCCGGAGCCGAGCAGCTCCATCCAATGATCGGTGCCGCCCAGCACGCGGCGGCCGTCCTTCAGATGGTAGCCGACATCGACCTCGGCCGACGGCTCGGTGAACGGGAAATAGCTCGGCCGCAGCCGCAGCACGATGTCCTCCCGCTCGAAATAGGCCTTGAGGAAGGTCTCGAGCGTCCATTTTAGGTGGGCCATGGTGATGCCCTTGTCGATCACCAGCCCCTCGACCTGATGGAACATCGGCGTGTGGGTCGCATCGCTGTCGGAGCGGTAGGTGCGGCCCGGCGCGATGATGTAGATCGGTGGCTTCTGCCCCTGCATCGTTCGGATCTGGACCGGCGAGGTGTGGGTGCGCAGCAGCATCCGATGGCCCGCCTGGTCGCGCTGCTCGAAATAGAAGGTGTCGTGCATCGCCCGGGCCGGATGGCTCTCGGGGATGTTGAGCGCGGTGAAATTGTGCCAGTCGTCCTCGATCTCCGGGCCGGTGGCCACGGCGAAGCCCATGTCGGCGAAGATCTCGGCGAGCTCGTCCATCACCTGGCTGACCGGATGGACACTTCCCTGAGCGCCGGCATCCACCGGCAGAGTCATGTCGACCCGCTCGGTCGCCAGCCGCCGCTCGAGCTCGGCCGCCTCGAGCGCCGCCTTGCGCGCCGCGATCGCCTCGGTCACCGCCTCGCGCAGCGCGTGAATCTTCGGGCCTTCGGTCTGGCGCTGCTCGGGCGTCATCGCGCCGAGCGTCTTCAGCAAGGCCGAGATCTCGCCCTGCTTGCCGAGCGCCGCCACCCGCTCCGCCTCGAGCGCCGGCAGGTCCGCCGCCGCCTCGATCCGGGCGAGCCAGTCTCGCTTCAATGGGTCTATCTCATTCGTCATGCGGCGCGCCGTAGAGGACTTTCCCAGCGGATTGAAGCCGTCTAGCGGGGGATCATGACGGATGCGCAGGCTTGGCCGCCCCTGTCGGCGGACCGCGACGGAGCGACGATCGCGACGCTCCACCTTCTCTCCCAGGTCGTCGGCAAGGTGCCGACCGCTCTGGTCCCCTGGCGCAATCACAGCTGGCACCTCACCCTGCACCTGACGCCGCGCGGGCTGCGGACCGAGCTGATCCATCACGAAAACGGTCCGTTCACCTTGCTGCTCGACCTCGTCGACCATGCGCTCGTCTTCGAAAGCCGGCACGACCGCCGGACCCTGAAGCTCGGCCCGGGCTCGGTCGCGGCTTTCCATGCCGATCTGCTGGCGCTGCTCGCCGATGCCGGCTTCGCCGTGCGCATCCACGACGCCCCGAACGAGATCGAGCCCGCCATCCCCTTCGCCGAGGACGAAACGCCGCGCGCTTATGACCGCGACAGCGCCGAGCGGCTGTTCGGCGCCCTACTCTCGGCCGACCGCGTCTTCCGCCTGTTCCGGTCCGGCTTCCTCGGCAAGGCGAGCCCGGTCCATTTCTTCTGGGGCAGCTTCGACCTCGCCGTGACCCGCTTCTCGGGACGGCCGGCGCCGCTCCATCCCGGCGGCATCCCGCATCTGCCGGATTCGGTGACCCGCGAATCCTACAGTCATGAGGAAGCGAGCGTCGGCTTCTGGCCGGGCGGGGCCATGCCGGGCGGCCCCTTCTTCTACGCTTATGCCTATCCGGAGCCGGCCGGCTTTGCCGAGGCGAAGGCCGAGCCCGAAGCGGCTCGCTATGACCGAAGCTATGGCGAGTTCGTGCTCGACTATGAGGCGGTACGCAGCACGGACTCACCCGACGAGACGTTGCTCGCCTTTCTCGAAAGCAGCTACGAAGCGGCGGCCGATCTCGGCAAGTGGGATCGTGACGCGCTCGAATGCGCGCGCGGGCAGCCTCGCGTTCCCCGGGCGGTTTAACGCAGCGATTCGTTACTGCGATACGCTTCGATGCGCGCTGCGAGCAGTGGCCCGGCCTTGGCTATATGGCTTGCCGCTGCGCTGTCGGTAAATCCGCTCGTAGCGAGAGACAGCTCTTCGATCGCTTCTGCCAGTGGCAGTGGCGCCAATCCAAGTCCAGGAATCCGGGCCGACAATGCCTCAAGAACGCAAGCAGATCGCAGCGTACCCGTAACCACGGCCCAGAGATCCCACCTGAGCCTCAGGTAGGCCAGCCAGCTCACGACCTTTTCAAGATCCTCGCTGACGTGATCATAATATCGTCGAACCTCGTCAGGGTCGATTGCGCCGCCGATAAACCGGTCGATGGCCTTCATCGTTCGCGCGTCGTCCGCAGCGGCAAATCGACGCTCCTCCAACAATTCGAGCGCCCACCAAAGCTGACGATTGTCCAGAAGGCTTTGCGCGCGCTGCAGGAGGTCGTCGATCCGAGTCATGTCGGCCGCTAGCCGCCCAGAAAGGGGAAAGGCGAGATCGTTTTGCTCGATTCGTTGATCGTCAGCGTCCGGCCGGCCGGCGGCGCGGCGCGTTGCGGGCAGCGGATGCGGGGGCAGATCGTGCAGGCGGGGCCGATCGGCGTCACCAAAGGCGCGGCGCGGTCGAGGCCGTCGGCATAGACCAGGCGCGGCGCGAATTTGAGGTCGCAGCCGAGGCCGATGGCGAGCGCGCTGTCCTCGCGCGGATCGAGCCGGACCGAGCGCTCGACGGTGCGGGCGATAGTGAAGAAGCGCTGGCCGTCCGGAGTCTCGACCACCTGGGTGAGGACGCGGCCGGGCGTCTGGAAGGCGCCGTGGAGATTCCAGCGCGGACAGGTGCCGCCGAAGCGCGAGAAGGGGAAGGCCTCGCCGGCGAAGCGCTTGGAGATGTTGCCGGCCGAATCGACCCTGAGCATGAAGAAGGGCACGCCCCGCACGCCGCTGCGGCCCAGCGTCGTCAGGCGGTGCGCGACCTGCTCGACGCTGGCGCCGAACTCGGCGCAGAGCCGGTCGATATCGTAGCGGTGGCGGTCGGCCGCATCGAGGAAGCGCTGATAAGGCATCATGATCGCCGCCGCCGCATAATTGGCGAGGCTCATGTGGAGCAGGCGCCGCGCCGGCACGTCGGGCGCGCCCGCGGCCTCGACCATACGCTGCAGCAGCGGCCGGAATTCCATCAAGGCGAGCTGGTAGGCGAGCGCGAAGGTCCGGCTCTCGGGCCGCAGCAGCGCCGACAGCATCAGCCGCTTGCGGTGCATGTCGTAATGCTGGCTCGCCGCCTCGAGCAGCTCGGGCGGCACCGTTCGCGCCTCGACCCCGAATCCCTCTTTCAGCCGCCGCCGCAACGGCTCGACGATGGCGAGCGGATCGCCGAGCGCGCCGGCCAGCGTCTCTGCCGCCTCCTCGAGATAGGGGAAATGGTTGCGCTGGGCCTGGATATGGTCGCGCACCCAGTTTTGCGGGCTCAGCGCGGCGCGCTCGCCCTCCTCGCCCTCGGCGGCCGGCTGGCGGCGCATCTCGACCATCGCCGCATAGAGGCGCGACACCGCGTCGGCGACGGTCGGCGCATTGTCGGCGACCTCGACCAGTTCGTAGCGCGGGATGCCGAGATCGGCAAACATCGGATCGGCGAAGATCTCGGCGAGCTGATCGGCGCCAGTGCCCTCATTCCCCTCGGCGGCGAAGCTCTTGAGATCGATGTCGTAGGATTCGGCAAGCCGCAACAGGATCGGCGCCGTCACCGGCCGTTGGTTGCGCTCGAGATGGTTGAGGTAGGAGGGCGACACGCCGATCTCGGCCGCCATCGCGCTCTGGTTGAGCCCGAGCTCGCGGCGCAGCCGCCGCAGCCTTCCGCCGAGATAGAGTTTCCGATCGCCGGCCATTGTGTATTTTTGTCAAGTTTTTACAGGAATCGCAAGTCGAGCTTTGACAGCACGACCCTTTTCCCTGCTGCGCCGCAGCGCCTCGCTTGTTCTTATGGCGGCGAAAGCGAGGCACAGATGAGCGACTTCACCACCCTGGTTCCGGCCCCGATCGGCCGCTTCGACGGCATCACCCGCAACTGGTCGGCCGAGGACGCCGCCCGGCTGCGCGGCTCGATTCCGATCGAGCACAGCCTCGCGCGCCGCGGCGCCGAGCGGCTCTGGCAGCTGCTCCACAACGAGGATTATGTGAACGCGCTCGGCGCGGTCACCGGCAACCAGGCGATGCAGATGGTCCGGGCGGGCCTCAAAGCGATCTATCTGTCCGGCTGGCAGGTCGCGGCCGACGCCAACACCGCGGGCGCGATGTATCCCGACCAGTCGCTCTACCCGGCCAATGCCGGGCCGGAGCTGTGCCGGCGGATCAACCGCACCCTGCAGCGGGCCGACCAGATCGAGCATATGGAGGGCGGCGCGGAGCGCGACTGGTTCGTGCCGATCGTCGCCGACGCCGAGGCCGGCTTCGGTGGGCCCTTGAACTGCTTCGAGATCATGAAGGCCTATATCGAGGCCGGCGCCGCGGGCGTCCATTTCGAGGACCAGCTCGCCGCCGAGAAGAAGTGCGGCCATCTCGGCGGCAAGGTGCTGATCCCGACTCAGGCCCATATCCGCAATCTCGACGCGGCCCGGCTTGCCGCCGACGTCTGCGGCGTGCCGACCCTGCTGGTCGCGCGCACCGACGCGGAGAGCGCGCGGTTGATCACATCCGACGTCGACGAGCGCGACCGCGAATTCCTGACCGGCGAGCGCACTTCGGAAGGCTTCTTCCGGCTGAAGCAGGGCACCGGCCTCGCCCATTGCATCAAGCGCGGCCTCGCCTTCGCCGAACATGCGGATCTGCTCTGGTGGGAGACCAGCCATCCCGACCTCGAGGAGGCGCGGATCTTCGCCGAGGCGATCCAGCGCGAATATCCGGGCAAGCTGATGGCCTATAATTGCAGCCCGAGCTTCAACTGGGCGGCCAAGCTCGACGCCGACACGATCGCCCGCTTCCAGCGCGAGCTGGGCGCGATGGGCTACAAGTTCCAGTTCGTCACCTTGGCCGGCTTCCACAGCCTCAATCACGGCATGTTCGAACTGGCCCGCGGCTATAAGGATCGCGGCATGGCGGCCTATTCGGAGTTGCAGCAGGCCGAATTTGCGAGCGAGACCTCCGGCTATTCGGCGACGCGCCACCAGCGGGAGGTCGGCACCGGCTATTTCGACCGGATCGCGCAGACCATTTCGGGCGGCGAGGCGTCGACCGTGGCGCTCGCCGAATCGACCGAGGCGGCGCAGTTCGTCGCGCAAGCCGCGTGAGGGAAACCATGAGCAAGAGGAGAGGAAGGATGACACGCTACTGGGTCGTCGGGGGCGAATATGAGGGGGCGGATTTCCGGTCGCTCATCCCCGGCACCGAGAAGCTGGCGGGTCCGTTCGAAAGCGAGCGCAAGGCGCGCAACGAATGGATCCGCCTCACCTACTGCCCGAACGGCACGGCGACGACGCGCTATTCGATCACCGCGGAAGGCATGCAGTGACGCTTTCATTGGCGGAGCCGCAGCCGCGGGCTAATGCGCCGGGCGTGGACCGGTTCGGCGAGATACTGACTGCGGACGCGCTCGGCTTCGTCGACGCGTTGCACCGCAGCTTCGACGCGCGGCGGCGGGCGCTGCTCGCCGCCCGTGCCGAGCGGCAGCAAAGGTTCGACGCGGGCGCGTTGCCCGATTTCCTGCCCGAGACCGCCGACATCCGCGCCGGCGACTGGCGGGTCGGCGCGATTCCCGGCGATCTGCTCGACCGCCGCGTCGAGATCACCGGGCCGACCGACCGCAAGATGGTGATCAACGCGCTCAATTCGGGCGCCTGCGTGTTCATGGCCGATTTCGAGGACGCGACCGCCCCGACCTGGGAGAATCTGGTCGAGGGCCAGGTCAATCTGAAGGACCGCTGGCACGGCACGCTCAGCTGTGACGATCCGGCGAGCGGCAAGCATTATGCGCTTGGGCCCGATCCCGCCGTCCTGATGGTGCGGCCGCGCGGCTGGCATCTGGTCGAGCGCCATTATGAGGTCGACGGCGCGCCGGTCGCCGGCGCCCTGTTCGATTTCGGCCTCTATGTCTGGCACAATGCCCGCGCCGCGCTCGACGCCGGCTCCGGCCCCTATTTCTACCTGCCCAAGATGGAGAGCCACCACGAGGCGGCTTTGTGGAGCGAGGTCTTCGCCTTCGCCGAGGCGGAGCTCGGTCTCGCCCGCGGCACGATCAAGGCGACCGTGCTGATCGAGACGATCACCGCCGCCTTCGAGATGGACGAGATCCTGCACGCGCTGAAGGAGAATATCGTCGGCCTCAATTGCGGCCGCTGGGACTATATCTTCTCGACCATCAAGCGGCTCGGCCGCACCCCGGACCGGCTGACGCCCGATCGCGCGGCGATGACCATGGATAAGGCCTTCCTTGCCGCTTACTCGCTCAAGCTGATCGAGACCTGCCACCGCCGCGGCGCCTTCGCGATGGGCGGCATGGCCGCGCAGATCCCGGTCAAGGGCGACGAAGCGGCCAACCAGGCGGCGTTCGACAAGGTCCGCGCCGACAAGAGGCGTGAGGCGACCAACGGCCATGACGGCACCTGGGTCGCGCACCCCGCTTTGGTGCCGGTGGCGTTGGAGGTGTTCGATTCGCTGCTCGACGGCCCCAACCAGCTCGGCCGGCGAATCGACAGCGGCGTCACCCGCGACGACATGCTGCGGCTCCACGAAGGACCCCGCACCGAGGCGGGCGTCCGCGAGAATATCCGTGTCGGCGTCCAATATATCGCCGCCTGGCTGGCCGGCCGCGGCGCGGTGCCGCTCTACAATCTGATGGAGGACGCGGCGACCGCCGAGATCTGCCGGACGCAGCTCTGGCAGTGGATCAAGTTCGGGGCGAAGCTCGACGACGGCCGCGTGCTGACTCTCGACCTGTTCAAGGCGCTGCTCGGCGAGGAAATGGCCAAGCTCGCCGGCAAGGCGGAGGGACGGCTGGCCGAGGCCGAGCGGATCTTCGTCGATCTGGTGACGGCGGAGACGCTGGAAGAATTCCTGACGCTACCGGCATACGAATTGCTCGACTGAACCGTTCCCGCTCCCCGGCGAAGACCGGGGCCCAGCCTCCCTTTTGTTCTGGGCCCCGCCCTTCGCCGGGACACATTCGACGCGAAAACAAAAAGGGCGCCGGAATCGCTCCCGGCGCCCTCCTTGGTGATTTCGCTATTCGCTCAGGCGGCGGGCAGCGCGCCCTTCGCTTGGGCGACGATCGCCTTGAACGCCTCGCCCTCGTGCATCGCGATGTCGGCCAGGACCTTGCGGTCGAGGTCGATGCCGGCGAGCTTGAGGCCGTGCATGAAGCGGCCGTAGGTGAGACCCTCGGTGCGGACCGCGGCGTTGATGCGCTGGATCCAGAGGGCGCGGAAAGACCGCTTCTTCACCTTGCGGTCGCGATAGGCGTACTGGCCGGCCTTCTCGACCGCCTGGCGGGCGATGCGGATCGTGTTCTTGCGACGGCCATAATAGCCCTTCGCCTGATCGAGGATCCTTTTGTGCTTGGCGCGCGTGGTGGTGCCGCGCTTGATGCGTGCCATGGTTCAGTACCTCCTTATTTCAGGCCGTAAGGCGCCCAGAGCTTCACCCGCGCCGTATCGGCGTCGGCGAGCACTTCGGTGCCGCGGTTCTGGCGGATGTACTTGGCATTGTGGCTGATCAGACGGTGGCGCTTGCCGGCCACGCCGTGCTTGATCTTGCCGGTGGCGGTGAGCTTGAAGCGCTTCTTCACACCGCTCTTGGTCTTGAGCTTGGGCATTTCGTCTCCTTTTGCGCTTTCGCGACATTCAAGAACGGCCACGGCAGCCCTTACGGCCGGGCAGTTCGATTCTTCCAACGAGCTGGAAAGCAGGCGCCTATATGGGGAGCCCTCTGAAAAGGCAAGGTGCTTTGCCCTCCCGGCCTGCGGCCGCTAGGCTCCCGGCATGGACGATCGGGTGCAGACAGTCCGCGCGTTCGACGACGGCATCGACAGCTGGCGAATCGCCGAGGCGCCGCCGGCGCCGTCCCTGCGAGGCCGGGTCGGCCATTACAGCGATTATTGGGAGCGGACCGCTAGCTTCGCCGCGCGGCGCGAGCTGGCCTCGACCAGCGGCGTCCTGATCTACGCGCTCGGCGCGCCGCTCCAGATCACCGGCGCGGACGGGCAAGTCCTCACCATCGCCGCCGGCGAGGCCTTTGCCGGCGGCATCGCCGACGCGACCTCGCTGTCGCGCGGGCTCGGTCCGCAGGCCGGACTCCACGTCTTCCTGCCGCTGACCAGCCTCGCCGCGGTTTGCGGCGCGCCCTTGGCCGAGCTGGCCAATCGGGTCGTCGCCTTCGCCGATCTGGTCGGCCGCGACGCCAGCGATCTCGGCGACGCCCTGTGCGGCGCGGCCGATGCCGCCGGCCGATTCGCTTTGCTCGATCGCTTCCTCGAGCGCCGCTTCGCCGACCGCGACCGCGACCGGCAGGCGGCCTGGGCGATGCGCCGGCTGGCGCGCGCCTCCGGTCCCGCGACCAGCACGCTTGCCGAGGAGCTCGGCTGCAGCCGCAAGCATTTCATCCAGCGCTTCCGCGAGGCTACCGGCTTCTCGCCCGACCGATTCCGCCGGCTTGCCCGGTTCGAGCGTTTCACCGAGGCGATCATGGCGGCGCCCGGCGACAGCCTCGCCGGCCTTGCCGCCGAGACCGGCTATGTCGACCAGGCCCATCTGACCCGCGACGTCCGCGCCTTTGCGGACATGACGCCCGGCGAGCTGCGGGCACGGCTGATCCCGGGCCAGGGCGGCGTGCGGCACGACTGAAGTTACAATCGTACAAGCGGCGGGCAGGAGCGTCGCCTAGTGCGAGGTCGAAAGGAGTTCCCCGATGACCGTCAGACCCGCCATCATCCCCTGCCTGCGCTATCAGGACGCGCCGGCCGCGATCGACTTCCTGTGCCGCGCCTTCGGCTTCGAACGCTACGCCGTCTATGCCGACGACCAGGACCCGAAGATCGTCCACCACGCCCAGCTGGTCGACCGCGGCTGCATGATCATGCTGTCCAGCGCCGGCCGCAGCGACACGGAATGGGCCGACAAGGCCGGCATGAAGACCGTTGCCCAGGCCGGCGGCAACACCCAGGTGCCCTATATCGTCCTCGACGATGTCGACGGCCATGCCGAGCGGGCCCGGGCGGCCGGCGCCGAGATCGTCTCCGCGCCCGAGGACCAGGATTATGGCGGCCGCGTCTATTCGGCCCGCGATCCCGAAGGCTATGTCTGGAGCTTCGGCAGCTACGATCCCTGGGCCGAAGCCAAATGAATGTGTCCCGGCGAAATTGGCAGGTGAGCAATGCCCGGCATTGCTCAGCCACGTCCGGGGGACGTGGCGGCCTGTCCAATGGGACCCAGTCGAAGGTGGCAATCTGGGTCCCGGCCTTCGCCGGGACACAAGGGTTGGGACCTAGTCGAACAGGCTCGACACTGAGCTTTCGTCCGCGATCCGCTTGATCGCCTCGGCGAGCAGCGGCGCGATCGTCAGCAAGCGGATCTTCTCGCTCGCCTCGGCGGCTTCATAGGCGGCGATCGAATCGGTGATGACCAGTTCGCTCAGCACCGAATTGTCGACCCGCGGCACCGCGCCGCCCGAGAGCACGCCGTGGGTACAATAAGCGACCACGCCGGCCGCGCCGCCTTCCATCAGGGCGGCGGCGGCGTTGCAGAGAGTGCCGGCCGAATCGACGATGTCGTCGATCAGGATGCAGAAGCGGTCGTTGACGTCGCCGATGATGTTCATCACCTCGGATTCGCCGGGCCGCTCGCGCCTCTTGTCGACGATCGCGAGCGGCGCGTTGTCGAGCCTCTTGGCGAGCGCGCGGGCGCGGACGACGCCGCCGACGTCTGGCGAGACGACCGTGATCTTCTCGCCGGCGAAGCGCGCCGGGAGGTCGGCCGACATCACCGGCGCGCCGTAGAGATTGTCGGTCGGGATGTCGAAGAAGCCCTGGATCTGGCCGGCATGGAGATCGACCGAGAGGACCCGGTTGGCGCCGGCGGTGGCGATCAGATTGGCGACCAACTTGGCCGAGATCGGCGTGCGCGGGCCGGGTTTGCGGTCCTGCCGCGCATAGCCGAAATAGGGGAGAACGGCGGTGATCCGCTTGGCCGAGGCGCGCCGCAGCGCGTCGATGCAGATCAGCAGCTCCATCAGATTGTCATTGGCCGGGTAGGAGGTCGACTGGACCACGAACACGTCCTCGCCGCGGACATTTTCGTGGATCTCGACGAAGATCTCCTCGTCGGCGAAGCGGCGCACGCTGGCCTGGGTGACGGGGATCTCGAGATACTGGGCGATCGCCTGCACCAGGGGCGGATTGGCATTGCCCGACATCAACTTCATCTGGTGAACTTCCTCGCGCCGCGGTCTTTCGGCTCTCTTACGATCAGGTGACGTGAAGGCAAGAGCGTTGCCCCTCCCGGCCGCGGGGAATAGAGCCGCGCCCATGTCCGTCCCGACTTCCGTCGTCACCCGCTTCGCCCCGGCCCCGTCCGGCCGGCTCCATGTCGGTAATCTGCGCACCGCGCTCCACAATTGGCTGTGGGCGCGCAAATCCGGTGGCCGGTTCCTGCTGCGCTTCGACGACACCGACCGGGAGCGCAGCCGCGAGGATTTTGTCGAGGCGATCCGCGCCGACCTCGCCTGGCTCGGCATCGAGGCGGACGCCGAGGCGCGCCAGTCGCAGCGCTTCGCCCTCTACGAGGCGGCGCTGGCGCGGCTGGCCGAGGCCGGCCGGGCCTATCCCGCTTATGAGACCGCGCAGGAGCTCGACCTCAAGCGCAAGGTCCAGCTCGGCCGCGGCAAGCCGCCGGTCTACGACCGGGCCGCGCTCGACCTGAGCGAGGCGGACAGGGCGCGGCTCGAAGCGGAGGGGCGGCGGCCGCACTGGCGGTTCAAGCTCGATCACGACCGGACGATCGAATGGGACGATCTCGTCCGCGGCCACCAGCATCTCGATCCGGCCCTGCTCAGCGATCCGGTGATCCGGCGCGAGGACGGATCCTGGCTCTACATGCTGCCGAGCACGGTCGACGACATCGACATGGGCGTCACCCATGTCGTGCGCGGCGAGGATCATGTCACCAATACCGGCCTGCAGCTGCAGATGTTCGAGGCGCTCGGTGCCCAGCCGCCGGCCTTCGCGCACGAGGCTTTGCTGGTGGGGTCGGAGGGCAAATTGTCGAAGAGGCTCGGCTCGCTCGGCGTCGACGCGCTGCGCGAGGCCGGGATCGAGCCGCAGGCGCTCGCCGCCAAGCTGGCGCGGATCGGCACCAGCCTGCCGGTCGAGCCGGTGGCCGACTCCGGTCCGCTGATCGCGGCCTTCGATTTCGGCACGTTCGGCCGCGCGCCGGCGCGCTTCGACCTCGAGGAGCTCGAGACGCTCAACGCCCGGATCATTCACCAGCTCGATTTCGACTCGGTCCGCACTCGGCTGCCGGCCGGCATGGGCGCGGCCGATTGGGAGGCGATTCGCCCCAATCTCAAATCGGTCGCCGAAGCCGCCGACTGGTGGGAGATCCTGCACGGCCATGTCGAGCGGCCGGCCGATCCGGAGGATCGCGGCTTCCTCGCCGAGGCGGCGTCCGTGCTCGAATCGGTCGATTGGGATCTGCCGCCCTGGCCGCAGCTTGTCGACGGGCTCAAGGAGCGCGTCAGCCGCCGCGGCAAGGCGCTCTTCCTGCCGCTCCGCCGCGCCCTCACCGGCCGCGACAGCGGCCCGGAAATGGCGGCCCTGCTGCCACTGATCGGCCGCGACGAGGCGATCGCGCGGCTCCGTTCCGCCTCGGTCTGACCACGAACTGGAGCAATTTCGCACACTGCAAAATTGATATAGAATATCATCACGATATAATGTAACATGGCTCCAGGCGGACGATACCGCCACAGCAAAAGGAGAAGAGCCATGTCAGAGGCCGGTTTCTTCCAGCAGAAGCGCGCAAGCCCGACCGGGCTCGCGCTGGTCGTTTTGATGCACGCCGCGGTGCTGGGCGCCGTGATCATGATCAAGGGGCCCACCTTCATTCCGTTGGATGATGGTCCGATCGATGTCATCCCCGTAAGGCCGCAACAGATTCCCGATGAAATTCCACCGCCGCCCGACCGGCCCGAACCGGTGCGCGATCAGGTGACCTATGTCCCGCCGAACATCCCGATCGCGCCCAACAATTCGGAGGTCGTCATTCCGCAGACGCCGGTCGACCTGACCCAGGTCCGCGAACCGATCTTCACGCCGCCGGCCGATCCTCCGGCGCCGCCCGTCCGCGATCCCGTCCGTCGCGAAGCCAGCGTCGACCCGCGTTACGCCGAGGCGCTGCAGCCGCCTTATCCGCTGTCCGAGCAACGCGCCGAGCGCACCGGCAGCGTCCGGATCGAGGTTACGATCGGCACCGACGGGCGGGTCCGTTCGGTGCGGCGCATCTCGGCGACCAACGACGCCTTCTGGGAAGTCGCGGAGCGGCAGGCGCGCACCCGCTGGCGCTTCCGGCCGGCGACCGTCGACGGCCGCCCGGTCGAGAGCACCAAGGTGATGACGCTCACTTTCCGGCTCGAGAACGTCTGAGCCGCGCGCGCCGCGATGCCGGGACCGCAGCTCCCGACGGTCCGATCGGCATCGCGGCGCAGCCAGGCCGGGCGGGGTGCGGCGCGTGCGGAGCGCAGCCCGCACGGGCG
>JAYRLF010000050.1:0-15338 GCA_041905385.1 Allosphingosinicella sp. | reverse complement strand
CGCGCCGATGCTCGACCAAGATCCTCCCGTCGAGCATGTTGACGACGCGGCCGGCATAGTCGGCATGGGCCGGGCTGTGGGTGACCATGACGATGGTCGAGCCCTCGGCGTTGAGCGCCTGCAGCATCTTCATCACCTCCTCGCCATGGGCGGTGTCGAGATTGCCGGTCGGCTCGTCGGCGAGGATCAGCTTCGGGTTGGCGACAAGGGCCCGGGCCACGGCGACACGCTGCTGCTGGCCGCCCGACAGCTGGGACGGCCGGTGCTTGGCGCGGTGGGCGATACCCACCTTGTCCATCACCTCGTCGACCCGGGTGCGCCGCTCCGCCGCGGGGACAGAGTGGTAGAGCAGCGCAAGCTCGATATTCTCGCGGACGCTCAGCTCGTCGACGAGATTGAAGCTCTGGAAGATGAAGCCGATGTTGCGCTTGCGGAAGTCCGCCAGCTTGGATTCGGACAGGCCGGCGACCTCGGTGCCGTTGAAGACGTAGGAGCCGCTCGACGGGCTGTCGAGCATGCCGATCACGTTCAGCAGCGTCGACTTGCCGCACCCGGACGGCCCCATCACCGCGACGAACTCGCCATCGGCGACGTCGAGGAAGATGCCGTCGAGCGCCGTCGTCTCGACCGTGTCGGTGCGGTAGACTCGCGACAATTCACGCATGCTCAGCATTATCAGGCTCCCTTCTTTGCCCACTCGGGACAGGCCGCTCTCGCTTGACCCAAACCCTTGTTCTTGTTTCCAAAATTCCGGCTTCTCGCTCAGCCTCCGCTGAGACTGAGCCGGTCGCGTTCGGCGAATCCGGTATAAGGTGAGGTGATCACGCGCTCGCCGGGATCGAGACCCTCGAGCACTTCGATATAGTCCGCGTTGCGGCGGCCGAGCCGGACCTGGCGCTTGACCGCGCTGCGCCCATCCGGCGCCACCACGAACACCCAATTGCCGCCGGTCTCGTTGTAGAAGGCGCCATTGGGGATCAGCAGGGCCGGGGCCGGATCGCCGAGGGTCAGGCGGATCTGGACGGTCTGGCCGCGCTGCAGGTCGGCCGGCTCCTGGCCAATGAACTGGAGGTCGATCTCGAAGGCGCCGTTGCGGACCTGCGGATAGATCTTGCTGACCCGCATCCGGAAGTTGCGGCCGCCGACGTCCGCCGCGGCAATCTGCCCTTCGGCGACGCGGCCGAGATAGAATTCGTCGACTTGGGCGCGCAATTTGTTGCGGCCGGCGCTGTCGATCTGGCCGAGCCGCTCGCCGCGCTGCAGCGATTGCCCGATCTGGATCGAGAAAGCGGTGAGCTGGCCGGTGACCGGCGCGCGCAGGTTGAGCGCGTCGAGGCTGGCGCGGGCGATCTCAAGGCCGGTGTTGAGGGTCTGGGCGGAGGCGCGCAGCTGGGCGAGCTGGGCCGATTGCAGCCGCTCGTCGGTGGAGCGCTGGCGCCGCAGCACGTCGGCGCGGCGGCGATTGGCCTCATAGGTGTCGCGGCTGTCCATGAAGGTCCGGCCGGCGACGAAGCCGCGCTGTGCGAGCGGACGCTGGACCTCATATTGGCGGCGTGCGGTGTCGGCGGCGAGCTCGGCCTCGATCAGGGCGCGCTCGTTGTTGAGGCGGGTCTGGTTCAATGCGAGCTCCTGGCTGCGCATCGAGTTGATCTGCTGGGTGACTTCGGTCTGGCGCGCCAGCACGTTGAGCTGGAGGTCGGCATTGGTCAGGACCGCGAGCAATTGGCCCTGCTGGACCATGGCGCCGTCCTCGACCATCACCCGCTCGACCCGGCCGCCCTCGACCGCGTCGAGGAAGACGGTGAGCAGGGGCTCGACCCGGGCGCGCAGCGGCAGGAAATCGTCGAACCGGCCGCGCTGGGCGGTCGAGATCGTCACCCGCGAGGATTCGATGGTCTGGCTGTTGGCGGTGGGCGCGAACCAGTAGAACAGGCCGGCGAGCAGCAGCGCGATGGCGGCGCCGATGCCGATCTTGACGTTCCTCGACAAGCCCTTGCGCTCGACGACCTTGTCCATGCCGCCGCCGCTGACCGGGCGATCGCCTTCATTCTTGATTCGCACGACACTCATCTACTTCATTTCTCCAAGAAGCGGTCGGGCGGTGACGGCAGGAATGTCCGTTTTCGAACATCACCTGTCCGCCACCGCACACCGAACCTCAGGCAAGCGGGAGCGCCGCGAGCGAGAGGAAACCGGTCAGGACGAAGCAAAGCGTGAAGGTCAGCGCTTCGATCTTTTCGAGCTTGGGCATTGTCTTACTCCCTGAAAGCATTACCCCTGTGCCCAAGGTTCAGCACGAGCCGTGCCAACTGCCGAAAACCGCAGAATTCAGCCATTTCTGTCGATCGGGACGGCCGCGGAACGGGTCAGGCACCTGTCCGCTTCTGAACAGGAATGTCCGCCCGCGAACGCCGCGGCCGTGCGGCTGGCACGCTTATTGATTGTCCGCTACCGGACACGCACTGGGAGGGTAAAATGGTGCAGGCGAGGCGCTTCGGGCGCTGCATCGTCATCGACGACGATCCGGACATCCTGTTGTCGGCGCGGCTCCTGTTGCGCGACCTGTTCCGCGAGGTCGCCGTGTTCCAGGAGCCGGACGGGGCGATGGCCGCGATCCGCCAAGAGCAGCCCGACGTCGTCCTGCTCGACGCCAATTTCGGCCGGGGCGCGACCAATGCGGCCGAGGGCTTTCACTGGCTCGCCGAGATCTTGAAGCACGATCCCGAGGCGGTGGTGGTGATGATCACCGCCCATGCCAGCATGTCGGTCGCGGTCGAGGCGATGAAGCGCGGCGCCACCGACTTCGTCTCCAAGCCCTGGTCGAACGAGCGGCTGCTCGCGACCGTGCGCACCGCGGCAGCTTTGCGCACCTCGCGCGAGGAAGCGGTGACCGAGCGCAAGCGCTCGGCGGCGATCGCCGCTCCGGCGGCGGGCGAGACGCCTTTGCTCGGCACCTCGCCGGCCATGGCCCGGGTCTATTCGCTGATCGAGCGCGCCGCGCCGACCGAGGCCAACGTCCTGATCCTCGGCGAGAACGGCACCGGCAAGGAGCTGGTCGCGCGCGAGCTCCATCGCCATTCGCGCCGCGCCGACAATGTCCTCGTCTCGGTCGATCTCGGCGCGGTCGCCGAAAGCCTGTTCGAGTCCGAATTGTTCGGCCATGTGAAGGGCGCCTTCACCGACGCCAAGGGCGACCGGATCGGCCGTCTCCAGGCCGCCGACGGCGGCACATTGTTTCTCGACGAGATCGGCAATCTGCCGCTCCACCTCCAGCCGAAATTGCTGACCGCGCTCGAGCAGAGGCAGGTGATTCCGGTCGGCGGCAACAAGCCGGTGCCGATCGACATCCGCGTGATCGCGGCGACCAACTGCCCGATGGAGCAGCTTTCCGACGAAAGCCGCTTCCGCCAGGATCTCCTGTTCCGCCTGAACACGGTCGAGATTGAATTGCCCCCCTTGCGCGAGCGGCGCGACGACATCCCGGTGCTGGTCGATCATTTCGTCGCGGCCTATTCGAAGAAATATGGCAAGCCGGCGCGGACGATCAGCCCGGCGCTGGCGGCGGCGCTCAGCGCTTATGACTGGCCCGGCAATGTCCGCGCCCTGCGCCATGCCGCCGAGCGGGCGGTGATCCTGGCCGATGGCGATTCCTTCACCGAAGAGGATTTCTCGCTGTCGCGGGCGGCGCCGCGTGCCGCCGCGCCGGCGCCGTCCGCCCCGGCGCGCGATGATCTCAATCTCGAGCGCGCCGAGAAGGCGATGGTCGAGCAGGCGCTGAAGAAGCACAGCTACAACATCTCGCTGGCCGCATCCGAGCTGGGGCTGACGCGGGCGTCGCTCTACCGGCGGATGGAAAAGCATGGGTTGTAGGGCCGAACATCGCCGAGCTTTAGCCCCTCTCCTTCAGGGGAGGGGTTGGGGGTGGGGTACGGCGCTTGGTTATATGCAGCCAACGTCCGCGCTGCGCTTACGCCCGCCCCACCCCAACCCCTCCCCTGAAGGGGAGGGGCTAATTAAGCAGCCTCGCCTCCCTGACGGGAGGATCAGGCCGGAGGTCCGTCCCCCGGACGGCCCTTGGGACCCGGCCTGATGGTCTTCCGTAGCCGTTTCATCATCGGTCTCGCCTGGCGGCTGGGCCTGTTGCTCGCCGCCGCTTTCGGCTTCGTCCAGTCCATCTATGTCGAGGGGCTGGGCGCGGCGCGGATCGTCGCGGCTCTGCTCGTGCTCGGCGCGGCGATCCTGCTGTGGCGCCACGTCCAGCGGACCAATGTCGAGCTCGCCCGCTTCATCGACGCCGTCAAGTTCGCCGATTTCAGCCAGGGCTTCTCGCACCGCTTCGACGGCAGCGGCTTCGCCGAGCTCGGCGAGGTGCTCAACGACGCGATCAAGCGGATGCGCGACGAGAAGCACAAGTTGATCGACGCCAACCGCTTCTACGAGGCGGTGCTCGACGATGCGCCGACGGCTTTGCTGACTGTCGACGACAGCGGCAAGGTCGAGCTGTCCAACAAGGCGGCGCGGCGGCTGCTGATGCGCCACAAGGGCGTCCGGATCGACGACTTCCGCGAATATGGCGACGCCTTCGCCAAGGCGCTCGAGGGCGGTGCGGTCAACCGGCCGCGGCTGGTGCCGTTGCTCAGTGACGGCGTGCCGCAGACGATGCTGGTCAGCGCGGCCATCGTCCACCGTCTCGGCGGCCTGGTTCGGGTGGTCGCGGTCCAGCCGATCCAGGGCGAATTGAACGCGATCGAGATCGCCGCCCAGAGCGACCTGATCCGCGTCCTCACCCACGAGATCATGAACTCGATGACGCCGGTCACCTCGCTCGCCCACAGCGCGGTCGATCTGATGCGCGGGATCGACAAGGGCGGCGATGCCGATGTCGCCGATGCCCGCGCCGCGGTCGAGACGCTGGCGCGCCGCGCCGACGGCGTCATGCATTTCGTCGAGAGCTATCGCCAGATCAGCCGGGCGCCCGAGGTGCGGCGCCGCGCGATCGACGTCGAGGCCTGGGGCGCGGAGCTCGAGGCGCTGTTCCGGGCGAGCGATCGGGCGCAGGGCATCGAGTTCACCGTGGCGGTCGAGGAAGGGCTGCGCTTCGAGGCCGATCCCGACCTGATGAGCCAGGTGCTGATCAACCTGATCCGCAACGCCGCCCAGGCCGCGCGCGCCCATGCCGCGCAGCCGCAGGTCTGGCTGAGCTTCACCCGCACCCGGTCGGGGCGGGCGCAGATCGAGGTCGCCGACAATGGAGCCGGCGTGCCCGACGGTCTCAAGCAGGATATCTTCCTGCCCTTCTTCACCACAAAGGCGGAAGGGACCGGCGTCGGCCTCAGCCTCGCCCGCCAGGTCGTGCTCGCCCATCGCGGCTCGATCAGCGTCGGCGACGCCAAGCAGGGCGGGGCCCTGTTCAGGATCGTGATCTAGCCCGCGATGCGCGCCGCGATCCGTTGTGCCTGCGTGCCGATATCGCCGACGGCGATGCTTTCCCAGAAGGCGCCGCGCGTCATCGGCCCGATCGCGTAAAGATGGTCCGAAGGCGTTCCGTCGCGCTCGAGGGCGCGGCTGTGCGCGTCGACGTCGATGCCGAGCCGATATGGGTCCGGCCGGACTCGCCCCGCAGCCAGCAAGGCGTCGAGCAAAGGATCGCCGGCACGTTCGATATCGAGCTCCGGTCCGGTGCAGTTGACGATCCGCGCCGCCGACACGCTCTCGATCCGATCACTGCCGCGCGGACGCCATTGCAGGGTCGCGCCGCCGGGCGTGGCGACGGCTGCGACGATGCGGCCGGCCGCGACGACCAGCCGGCCGTCCATTTCGAGCCGGTCGATCGCCGCCCCGACCGCCGGTGCGACGCGGTGGCGGTGGACGTCCCACCACGGCCGGAGGTGGCGGATGAAGCGGCGGCGCTCGCTGTCGGCGGCGCCGCGCCAGAGCTCGCTCGTGACGCTGCGCAGTTCGTGGACCGCGCTGCGCCAGCCGATCGCGGCGCTGCGCCGGCGGGTGCGGCTGAGCAGCCCGAGCGCGTCGGCGGGCAGCGGCTCGTCCGGGGCGCTCATCGGCTCGCGCGGGCCGCTGGCGCGCGGCGCGAGACCGCGGCGCGACAAGGCGAGGATCGGACCGGCATGGCCGAGCGCGTCGAGCGTCAGCGCCGCGTCGATCGCGGTCAGACCGGTGCCGAGCAGCACGATTGGCGCATCGGGGGCAAGGCCCGCGGCCAGGTCCGGCGACCAGGGATCGCCGACCCAGGCCGATCCGAGCGCGGCGGGGTCGATGCCGGCGGGAATGGCGGGCTGCAGATTGCCGAGCGCGAGGATAAAGGCGTCGGCGGGCAGGCTGCGCCCGTCCGCCAGACGCACCGCGCCGTGGGCGAGGTCCACCGCTTCGCCCGCGACCAGCTCGATACCATCGCTCTCGGCCGCGAGCAGCGCCCGCATATAGGCGCCGAACTGACGCCGCTCGGCATAGTCCTCGGCGCCGAGGCCCAACGGCGCCAGCCAGCGCACGAAATGTCCGGGATCGTCGGGGAAGAGGTTCATCCGGCGGGCCGGAACGTTGAGCAGGTGCTCGGGGCGGGCGGTCCCGTAAGCGACGCCGCAGCCTGCCTCCCGGCCGCGCTCGATCAGGCTGACCTGGGCGACGCCGGCCCGGCGAAGATGCAAGGCCGCGGCGGTGCCGGACAAGCCGGCGCCGATCACCGCGATATGCTCCGGCGTCACGCCGGCTCGGCCTCCGTCACCTCGTCGATCGGAACCGGGTCGGCCAGGCTGAGGCCGTCGAGGATCCGCGCGGTCTCGTCACGCACCTTGAGCATGGCGCGATGGAGCCGGCATTTGTCCTCGCTGATGCAGTTTCGGCACTGCTGGTAGGCGAGCCGGCTGGCGCAGGGCAGCAGGCCGAGCGAGCCGCGTGTCAGTCGCACGATCTCGCCATAGCTGATCTGATGCGGCGGCCGGGCGAGCCAGTAACCGCCCTCGCGCCCGCGCATCGTCTCGACCAGGCCGGCGCGGCGCATCTGCGAGAGGATCACGGTCAGGAATTTCGGCGGCAGCTTCTGCGCCTCGGCGATCTCGGACAGTTGGACGGGCCCCTCGCCATAGCGATCGGCGAGATGGAGCAGCGCCCGGATTGTATACCGCGTCCGTTGAGAAAGCATGCCGCCCCAATGAACCCGAGCGACCCGGAAGGCAACCGACGCCGAAAATTGCCTGACAGGTGCGGACCGCCCGCTTATTCAGGCCTTCGAACGCGGGGGTGAAGGATGACGGAAGCGCGGCGACCGTTCTGGCGGACGCTCTATTTCCAGGTGCTGGTCGGAATCGCGCTCGGCGTCCTGGTCGGCTGGCTTGCGCCGGAATGGGGGCGGGCGCTGAAGCCGCTCGGCGACGGCTTCATCAAATTGGTCAAGATGATCATCGGCCCGGTCATCTTCCTGACTGTCGTCACCGGCATTGCCGGCATGGCCGATCTGAAGGCGTTCGGCCGGGTCGGCGCCAAGGCGATGGCCTATTTCCTGACCGTCTCCACCTTCGCGCTCGCGGTCGGCCTGATCGTCGGCAATGTCGTGCGGCCGGGCGCCGGGCTCGGCGTCGACCCGGCGACGCTCGATCAGGGCGCGGTCGCGACCTATGTCGATCGCGCGCACGAGCAGAGCGTCACCGGATTCCTGCTCAACATCATTCCGGACAGCCTGGTCAGCGCCTTCACCGAGGGCGAGATCCTGCAGGTCCTGCTCGTCTCGATCCTGTTCGGCATCGCGCTGGCGATGGTCGGAACGCGGGGCGAACGGCTGCTCGACGGTCTCAGGATGCTGACCGCGGTCGTGTTCCGGATCGTCCACATATTGATGTACGCGGCGCCGCTCGGCGCGTTCGGCGCGATGGCCTTCACGATCGGCCAATATGGGATCGGCACGCTCGCCAACCTCGCCCAGCTGATCGCGACCTTCTATCTGACCTCGCTGCTGTTCGTGGTCCTGGTGCTGGGCCTGATCGCCCGGCTCGCCGGCTTCCGGCTGCTCGGCCTGATCCGCTACATCAAGGACGAATTGTTCCTGGTCCTCGGCACATCCTCGTCCGAGAGTGCGCTGCCGCTGCTGATGGAGAAGCTCGAGCGGGCCGGCTGCCCGAAGCCGATCGTCGGCCTGGTCGTCCCGACCGGCTATTCGTTCAACCTCGACGGCACCAACATCTACATGTCGCTCGCCGCCTTGTTCATCGCCCAGGCCTGCGGCATCGAGCTTTCGCTCGGCGACCAGCTGCTGCTGATGGCGGTGGCGATCCTGTCGTCGAAGGGCGCCGCCGGCGTGACCGGGTCGGGCTTCATCGTCCTCGCCGCGACCCTGTCGGTGGTGCCGTCGGTCCCGGTCGCCGGCATGGCTTTGATCCTCGGCGTCGACCGCTTCATGAGCGAATGCCGCGCCCTCACCAACTTCATCGGCAATGCCGTGGCGACGATCGTCGTCGCGCGCTGGGAGCGTTCGGTGACCCCTGCGCAGCTCGACGCCGCCTTCCGCGGCGCCGGCGGCGACTTCACCGAGACCGAGAGCGACGCGCTGCAGATCGAGGGCGCCAGCGACGTCCGCGCCTGAGCACCTGTCTGCCGCGGCCGCTTTGCGTTAATATACGCGCCACCCGACGACAGCAGGGGAGGGGAATATGCGCGTCGTTCTCGGCGTCCTGGCGGGCGTGGTCGTTGCCATGCTCTGCATCTTCGCGATCGAGTTTCTCGGCCATATGGTCTTCCCACCGCCGCCCGATCTCGACCTGTCCGATCCCGAGGCGGCGGCTCGGATCATCGCCGGCCTGCCCGCCGGGGCCTTCGCCTTCGTGCTCGCCGCCTGGTTCCTCGGCGCGCTCGCCGGCGCCTGGGCCGCCAATATGGTCGGCCATGCCACGGTCGGCGGCTGGGTGGTCGCGCTCGTCGTCATCTGCGGCGGCGTCTACACGATGCTGATGATCCCGCACCCGATCTGGATGTGGGCGGCGGGCGTCCTGCTGCCCTTGCTGGCGGCGTGGATCGCGCAACGATTGTCGGGTGGGGGCAGCGCCGCGACCATGTCCTAGCATCACCTGGCTGCGATCGGTTAGGCAGGTGGCCGGGCGATCGGAGTGACGTAGGCGTGGCGGGACATCATCACCACCATCATGGTGCGCACGGCCATGGTCACGGGCACGACCATGGCCACGGCCACGCGCATGCGCCCGCCGATTTCGGCCGCGCCTTCGCAATCGGGATCACACTGAACACCCTGTTCGTCGCAATCGAGGCGGGGGCGGGCCTCGCCTATAACAGCATGGCGCTGCTCGCCGACGCCGGCCACAATCTTTCGGACGTGGTCGGGCTTGCCGTCGCCTGGGTCGGCGCCGGACTGTCGCGGCGGCCGCCGACGCGGCGCTTCACCTGGGGCTATCGCGGCGCCTCGATCCTCGCCTCGCTCGCCAATTCGCTGCTGCTGCTGGTCGCGCTGGGCGCGATCGCCTCGGAGGCGATCAGCCGGCTCGCCAGCCCGCCGCCGGCGCCGGCCGGAGCGATGATCGTGGTCGCCGCCGCCGGTGTCGTTATCAACCTGGCCACAGCCTTGCTGTTCGTCCGCGGCCGCGACACCGATCTCAACATCCGCGGCGCCTATCTCCACATGGCCGCCGATGCGGGCGTCTCGGCCGGGGTCGTCGTCGCCGGACTGCTGATCATGGCGACCAATGCCAGCTGGCTCGACCCAGCGATCAGCCTGCTGATTGCGGCGATCATCTTCTGGAACACGCTCGAGCTGCTCCGCCAGTCGGTGATGATGTCGCTGGGCGCGGTGCCGGAACGGATCGATCCGGAGGAAGTCGAGGCGACGCTGGCGCGGATGCCCGGCGTCAAGGCGGTCCACGATTTGCACATCTGGCCGATGGGCACGACCGATACGGTGATGACCGCGCACCTGATCCTCGCTGGCGCGCATCCCGGCAACGGCTTTCTCTCCGACGCCCAGCGGCTGATGCGCGAGCGCTTCGCGATCGGACACATCACGATCCAGATCGAGATCGAGGACGCCGCCGACTGCGACGATTGCGGCGCGCCCGCGGCGGTCGGCTGAACGAGAACGCCCCGGCCGAGACCGGGGCGCTCCACTTTATCTTCGTTCCATTCGCTTACATCGGGTGGACGTCGATCACCCGGTTGGTGCGGGTGTCGATCTCGTAGATGCGGGTGCCGTCCGAGCGGAAATAAACGTCGCCGCGGTCGCGATACTGATAGCGATAGCGGGTCGGCACGGCGGTCAGGCGACTGCGCGCAAGCTCGCCGACGCGCAGACAGTCGTCGTCATTCTCGAAGATCCGCTCGATCAGGCCGCCGAGGCCGCCGCGGCGGTAGCAGATGCCGTCATCGTCCTCGTCGAACTCCGGGCCGCCGCGGCCGTAATAGCGGTCGCCCCAATAGGCGTCGCTATAGGCATAGCGGTCATAGCGGTCCCAGCTGTTGTTGTCGGCGATGCGCACGTCGCTGCGCAGGTCGCGGATGCGGTCGCGCAGGATGTCGCGCTCGCGCATGTTGAGGCCGTTGATCCGATAGCTCGCATGCAGACGCTGCAGCGTGAACAGCTCCGACCGAAGCGCGCGCGCCTCGGTGCGCGTAATCGTACCGCTGCGGATGCCGACATTGATCCGATTGCGCAGCTGGTCGATGCGCTGACTGAAAGCCGTATCGCCGGCATAATCGGCCCGATAGGTTTGCGCGGCCGCCGGGGCCGCCACAAGCAGCGCGGGGATCGCCGTCATGGCGAGAAGAAACGTTTTCATCACAGATACTCCCTTTGAACCGTTTCAAAAGCGGCCCCGCCGCTCCTGCGCATTCAACGAACAGCCGCACACAGGGTTTCCACGGTATCGGCTCCGGAACGGCCGAGTTTGACATTTAAGTTTCGATTTGCTACTGGTCTGGTCGGAGGAGGAATCCCAATGACCGCAACCGAGAACAAGGCCAGCGTCACCGCCATCTATGATGCGCGCGCCGAAGGCGACGGCCGCCCCTTCATCGCGGCGATGGCCGACGATTTCAGCTGGACCGCGGAAGGCCGCAACAGCTGGGGCCGGACCTGGCAAGGCAAGGACGTCGTCCGCCGCGAGCTGCTCGGTCCGCTCTTCGATCAGTTCGCGACCACCTATCGCTGCCGCGCGCACCGGATCATCGCCGAAGGCGACACCGTGGTCGTGCTCGCCCGCGGCGAGGTCACGACCAAGTCCGGCAAGCCTTACAATAACAGCTATGCGCTGGTGATCACGATGCGCGACGGCAAGATGGCCGCCATGCACGAATATCTCGATACCGAGCTTGTCAGCGAGGCGCTCGAACCGCTGTCCGCCGTGGCTGCCTGAGCAGCATCAGCCGCCGTCGTCTTCGGGCAGCCTTCCTTCCTGCCGCGCTTCCTTGGCGGCAGTGACCTGCTCCGAGCGCTCTTCCATCTGCACGGCCGCATTGAGCGCGGCGGCGTCATTCTTGCGGGCGATCTGTTCGAGTGTTTCGGGCGCAGCCGGCTGCTCGCGACCAACATAGCCGCGGCCGGCGATGACCGCCGCGACAAGCGCAAGCACCGCCAGGCCGGCGAAGAACGCCAGTCTGAACGCACGTGCCGGGGGTTTCACCGTTCCGGACGGCGCCGGAGATCGGGCAGGCGGGGCGCCGGACGCCAGGCGAAGCGCTGCCGCTCGGCTTCCCAGGCGCTGAGGATCAGGCCCTGGCGCTCGGCCGGGTCCGTCCGCTTGTGAAGGAGGAACGCCATGACGCGTAAAAGCGCGGATCGGCAACAAGTTCCGTGAGCGCCTGCTTCAGGTATCGAGGCGCGCGAACAGCAGGGCGACGAAGGCGACGAACAATACCGACATCGCGGCGGCGAGCAGCTCGTGGATGCGCGGCCGCTTCGTCGCCATTGCGGTGATCGCGGCCGCCAGGAACAGGGCGTGGAAGCCGAGGTTGAGCGGCTCCGGCAGCCGCCCGGCGAGCATATAGGCGCGAAACAGGCTCCACAGGATGGCGACCGCGCCGATGCCGAAGAAGGCCGGCGCCTCCCGATAATAATGGTCCCTGAGATCGATTTCCTGGTCGGGCGGGAAATCGGGCAGGACGATCGCCGTCATCATGTAGAGCAAGGCGGTCTGGACGAGGATCGTCGCGAACAAGGCGAATGACCATTCGGTCCGGGTGGCCAGCCCGAAGCTGCTCCACCAATGCTGCGCCACCATGGCCAGCAGCAGCACCGACCAGATCAGCGCCGGCAGATAGAAGCGGATCCGCCGCCGCGACAGGATCAGGGCGCGATAGCCGAGCAGCACCTGCTGGACCGCGAAGCCGAGGATCACGGAGATCAGAACGGAAAGGTAAGAAAATGCGTCCATCCCAATCGGCTCTGGTAATTCGCGCGCCCGGAGAGGGAAAGGCCCGGCTCGAATCGGGACATTCCAACTTCGGAGCCGGAACGTCACTTGTCCGGACCAGGGATCGAGCTAAGCGAAAAATTCGGGGATTTGCGGAGTTTGCGTGGAAATGCCCGATACGATGCCGGACCTCGTTGATTTCGCGCGTCGGATGGAGCGTGCGCGGCAGGACCGCGCGCTCTTCATTTCACCGGAATTGTTCGGCGAGCCGGGCTGGTCGCTGATGCTCGACCTCTACATCGCCCATCATGAAGGCCGCGTCGTCAACACCTCCGGCGCCTGTTTCGGCGCCAACATCCCGCAGACGACCGGCCTTCGCTGGATCGAGAAGCTCGCCGCGGCTGGCTTGATCATCCGCCATCCGCATCCCCAGGACACGCGCTTCGTGATGATCCAGTTAAGCACGGACGGGCTGGCGCGGATGACGGCTCTGCTGACCCACGTCCGGACGCGGCTCGCCAACGGCATCAGTCATCCGTCGCAGGGACCGGCCGCGCGTAATACTACCATTTAAGTGGAAACACGGATTTCTGACCGAGCGGTCGGGGTTCTAATCGGACGCGTCGCCGAGATTCAATTCTGCGGCGACCGGGCCGGGCGGGAAACCGCTCGGCCCGTCCTTCCTCGATGGCCGCTCAGCCGTCGGGATTTTCCGGCAGGGCCCAGCCGATCGGCGGCAGTCCGCGCGCCTCCAGGAAGGCGTTGGCCTTCGAGAAATGGCGGCACCCGAAGAAGCCGTTATAGGCCGAGAGCGGCGACGGATGGGCGGCCTTCAGGACCAGATGACGGCCGCCCTTGTCGATGCTGTCGACCAGCGCCGCCTTGCGCTGGGCATAGTTTCCCCACAGCATGAAAACGACCGGATCGGGCTGACGATTGACCGCTGCGATCGCGGCGTCGGTGAACTTTTCCCATCCGCGCTCGCGATGCGATGCGGCCTGGCCCATCTGCACGGTCAGCACGCAGTTGAGCAGCAGCACGCCCTGGCGTGCCCAATGTTCGAGGAAGCCGTGCCGCACCGGCTTGATGCCGAGGTCGGCCTCGAGCTCCTTGTAGATGTTGACCAGCGAAGGCGGGATGGCGGTGCCGGGACGGACGCTGAAGCACAGGCCATGGGCCTGGCCGGCGCCATGATAGGGGTCCTGGCCGAGGATCACGACGCGGACCTTGCCGAGCGGAGTCAGATCGAGCGCGCGGAACCATTCGCTCCCGCTCGGGAAAATCCGCCGGCCGGCCGCCTTCTCGGCGACCAGGAAGCTGCGCAGCGCGTGCATATAGGGCTGCTCGAACTCGCCGCGCAGCGGCTCCAGCCAGCTTTCGTGCAGCCTGATCTCCGACACGTCCGCCTTTTCGCTCCCCCGTCCCGACGATGACGGACTCAAGCATGGCGGCAGGCAAATGCAAAGAGGGCGCCCCCGCAGGGACGCCCTCGAAAGCCAAATTGTCCGATACGGCCTACATGCCGTTCGTGTCGGCGGCCTCCTCGACCGCGTCGGCCTGGTTCTCGCCGGCGTCGCGGGTCGCGTCCGCCTGATTCTCGAGGCTGTCCTCGACCACTTCATTGGTGGTGTTGTCGGCCATCTGCTCGAGCGTATCGGCCTGATTCTCCGACACTGCCTCGATATTGTCGGCCGCATTTTCGGCCGGCGTTTGCGTGCCGCATGCCGCGAGCGCGACCAGGCCGATGGCGACCACCCCCTGCTTCAGATACCTCATCGAAAACCCTTTCCTCACGTCACGGAAACAGCGCCGGACCCAAAGGCCCGGCGCCCTGGACACTGCGATGCAGCGGCCGAAGGGGTTCAAAGCATTGAGGCGGCTTAGGTTCCGTTGAAAAATTCACAGCCGCCTTTGGCTGTGGAAAACTCTAGCGCCGGCGCTGCCTCGCGCGCCAGTCACGCACCGCCTGCAGGGTGTTGGCGACATGGTTGCGCCAGTCGAGCTCGCTGTGCGCGTAGATGACCCGGCCGTCGGGCGCGATCACATAGGAGGTGCGGTTGGTGAGCTCGGGCCGCTGATCCGAGAAGCGCACGTCATAGGCGCGGATCGTGTCCGCGCTGGCGGTCGCGACCGGGAAGGCGTTGCGGCATTCCTCGACCGAGAAACGGCGCAGCGTCTCGTAATTGTCGGCCGAGAGCCCGATCACCCGCGCTCCGGCACGGCGAAAATCGAGCGCCGCCTGGGAAAAGGCGCGAGCCTCGAGCGTGCAGCCCTGGGTGAAGGCGCGCGGGAAGAAATAGAGCACGACCGGGCCGTGGCGCAGCTGCTCGCGCAGATGCAGCCGGAACGGCTGGCCGGCGAGCGCGCCCGAGGTGGTGAAGTCCGGCGCCATCGCGCCGTTCGGCAATGCCGGGGTCGCGGCGGTCGGCACCAAAGCGAGCGAGAGAGCCGAAATCAAAGCGAGCATGCGCATTGGGCGGGCCTTTCGGATCCGGGGGCAAGGCGATGATAAGGCGGCCGCCGCCGCCGCGCCAGTCAGAAGCGGACGATCAGCGGGACTTGCGGCCGGAGGTCCAGCGACTGGTTCTGCGCGCCATAATCGATCTCTACCTCCATCAGCCATTCGCGGCCGACGATCAGCTCGGCGGCTCCGCTCGAATTGACGAAGGAGGAAGCGGGCGGCAGCCCGGCCGGAGTCGGCGCCGACACCTTGACCCCGGTCAGCCGGCGGGCGCCGTTCGAATGAACGAAGCGCTCCGCGCCCGGACCGCCGGCGGTGATCGTCGCCCGGTTCGCCTCGACGTCGACCGGCGTCGGGGGCACGAACAGGGTGACGGTCGGCGCGGCGCGCGGCGACAGGATCTCCATCTGCCGGCCCTCGCCCATCCAGGCACTGCCGACGCTCCAGGTTTCGAACGGCCAGGTCGCGGGCGTCGCCGCGGTGCGGCGGAAACCGATGCCGAAGGGCGACTGGCCGCT
>JAYRLF010000488.1:0-2714 GCA_041905385.1 Allosphingosinicella sp. | reverse complement strand
GCAAGCCCCGCAAAACGGTTCGTCGAACCGCCGTTGCGGGCCCCAGCTTGTCCCTAAATTTCCTCGTCGTCGTCGCCGGCGCCGGGGATGCCGATATCGTCGTCGCCGCCCAGATCGACCTCGTCGTCCGGATTTTCCTCGGCGTCCTCGTCGACGTCGACGTCGAGCTCGGGCGCCGCCAGATCACTGTCTTCCTTCTCGACCTCGGCCTCGGGCTTGGCCTGCTCGAACGGCAGCGGCTGCTTCGACTTCAGCACCGGCTCAGGCTGCCAGGCGACGTTGCAATTGATGCAATGGACGGGATCGTCCTTGCCGAGATCGTAGAAGCGGGTGCCGCATTTCGGGCAGGTCCGCTTGGTGCCCCATTCAGGCTTCACCATGGGTGAATGTCTCCACGCGAAAGAAAAAGAGAATGGCGATCGCCGCCAGGGCAGGATCGCTGGTCGGCGCGCGCCTTGCCACATGGGAAACCGGCTGTCAAAGCCAAGCGGCCGGGAACCGCCCCGCGCCGGAATCGGCCCGTTTCGGACACATTGCGGCGCGCTCGAATCTGGCCATTGCGCGTGCGACCCGCTAGGTGCCCGCCATGATTCAATCCGGAGTCCTTTCGGCCGGCGGCGCGTTGTGCCGGCCATGATCATCGCCGTCGACGGGCCTGCGGCCAGCGGGAAAGGGACGATCGCCAAGGCGATCGCGCGCCATTTCGGCCTCCCGCACATGGACACCGGGCTGCTCTATCGCGCCACCGCGCTGAACCTGCTCAGCATGGGCGGCGATCCGGAGAGCGAGTTCGCGGCGGCGCGTGCGACCGACCTGTCGCAGATCGATTTCGACGATCCCGAGCTCAAGAGCGAGGCCGTCGGCGGGGTCGCGTCGCGAATCTCCGCTTATCTGCTGGTCCGCGAGGCACTGCTCGAGCGGCAGCGCCGGTTCGCGGCCCAGCCCGGCGGCGCGGTGCTCGACGGCCGCGACATCGGCACCGTGATCGCGCCGCAGGCCGACGCCAAATTGTTCGTCACCGCCGCGCCCGAGGTTCGCGCGCAGCGCCGCTTCGCCGAGCTGCAGGCGATGGGCCTCAACGCCCATTATGCCGACGTGCTCGCCGACATCAGGGCGCGCGACGAACGCGATTCCGGACGGTCCGCCGCGCCTTTGGTGCAGGCCGAGGATGCCGTCTTGCTCGATACGAGCGAGATGACTATAGACGCCGCCGTCCAGCGGGCGGTCGCGCTCGTGGAAGCCAGAATAAGGCAAAGCGCGTAAAGGAGCGGCAGGGGCCGCACCTTGACGCGCCTTTTTTGCTTTATATCTCCGCCGCTTCCGTTCGCAGGACGCCGCGTCCGGCATGGGGTCGCCGCGGCAGTCGGGTGAAAAGACCGTCGGAGACAACCGGCGGCCGGCAAAACAAACCAAAAGGACCAGTAGATTTATGGCCACTTCGGCACATCCCACCCGCGACGACTTCGCCGCGCTCCTCAACGAGTCGCTCGGCGGCGAGAACGAGTCCTTCGAGGGCCGCGTCGTCACCGGAACCGTCACCGGCATCGAGAACGACATGGCCGTCATCGACGTCGGCCTGAAGAGCGAAGGCCGCGTGCCGCTGCGCGAGTTCGCAGCGCCGGGCCAGAAGGCCGAGCTGAAGCCCGGCGACCAGGTCGAGGTCTATGTCGACCGCATCGAGAATATCAACGGCGAGGCGATGCTGAGCCGCGATCGCGCCCGCCGCGAGGCCGCGTGGGACAAGCTCGAGACCGAATATAGCGCCGGCAACCGCGTCGATGGCGTGATCTTCGGCCGCGTCAAGGGCGGCTTCACCGTCGACCTCGGCGGCGCCGTCGCCTTCCTGCCCGGCAGCCAGGTCGACATCCGTCCGGTGCGCGACGTCGCCCCGCTGATGGACATCCCGCAGCCCTTCCAGATCCTCAAGATGGACCGCCGCCGCGGCAATATCGTCGTGTCGCGCCGCGCCATCCTCGAAGAGACCCGCGCCGAGCAGCGCTCCGGCCTGATCCAGTCGCTGACCGAAGGCCAGGTGATGGACGGCGTCGTCAAGAACATCACCGATTATGGTGCGTTCGTCGACCTCGGCGGCATCGACGGCCTGCTCCACGTCACCGACATCAGCTACAAGCGCGTCGGCCACCCGAGCGAGGTGCTCAACATCGGCGACACTGTGAAGGTGCAGATCGTCCGCATCAACCGCGAGACCCAGCGCATCAGCCTCGGCATGAAGCAGCTCGAGAGCGATCCCTGGGAAGGCGCCGGCGCGAAGTATCCGGTCGGCGGCGTGTTCCGCGGCCGGGTGACCAACATCACCGAATATGGCGCCTTCGTCGAGCTCGAGCCGGGCATCGAGGGCCTGGTCCACGTCTCCGAGATGAGCTGGACCAAGAAGAACGTCCATCCGGGCAAGATCGTCTCGACCAGCCAAGAGGTCGACGTGGCCGTCCTCGAGGTCGACGAGGAAAAGCGCCGGATCAGCCTCGGCCTCAAGCAGGCCCAGGCCAATCCGTGGTCGGCCTTCGCCGAGAAGCACCCGGTCGGCACCGAGGTCGAAGGCGAGGTCAAGAACGCCACCGAGTTCGGCCTGTTCATCGGTCTCGACGGCGACGTCGACGGCATGGTCCACATGTCCGACATCGCCTGGGGCGTGTCGGGCGAGGAAGCGCTCAACCTGCATCGCAAGGGCGAGACCGTGAAGGCGGTCGTGCTCG
>JAYRLF010000049.1:0-15433 GCA_041905385.1 Allosphingosinicella sp. | reverse complement strand
CCGAACGCGTCGAAAGCCTGCGCGAGCAATATGGCGTGCCCGGCGCGACCGTCGCGATCGTCGAGAATGGCCGCACCACCATGGCGCGCGGCTTCGGCACGACCGAGATCCGAGGCGGCCGCCGCGTCGACGCCGACACGATCTTCGCCACCGGCTCGACCGGCAAGGCCTTCACCAGCGCCGCGCTGGCGATCCTCGTCGACCAGGGGCGGCTGCGCTGGGACGACCGGGTGATCGACCATATGCCCGATTTCCGGATGTGGGATCCGTGGGTGACGCGCGAAATGACGGTGCGCGACCTGCTCGTCCATCGCTCCGGCCTCGGGCTCGGCGCGGGCGACCTTCTGTTCGTGCCCTATAGCGACCTCTCGCGCCGGGAATCGATGCGGCGGCTGCGCCACATCCGGCCCGCGACCAGCTTCCGCAGCGGCTATGCCTATGACAACGTGCTCTACATGGTCGCTGGCCAGCTGATCGAGGAGGTCACCGGCCGGACCTGGGAGCAGTTCATGCTCGAACAAGTGTTCCGACCGGCCGGAATGAGCCGCGGCACGGTCGGCGACGAGGATCGACTGCGGACCGTCAACCGCGCCCATCCCCACGCCCGCCTCAACGGCCCGATCCGCGGCCTCGGCGACCAGGTGGAAATCTCCGAACGCGGCCTCGGCGGCAACGCCGCGCCGGCCGGCGCGCTTGCGATCAGCGCCAACGACATGTCGCGTTGGCTCGCCATCCAACTCGCGCGCGGCGCCATTCCCGGCACCGACCGGCGCCTGTTCAGCGAGGCGCAGTCGCGCGAGATGTGGAACCCCGTGGTGCTGACCCCGAGCGGTCAGCTGCCCGAGCCGCTCCGGGCGACCCAGCCGATGTTCAGCACCTATGCGCTCGGCTGGACCGTCCAGGATTATCGCGGCGCCCGGCTGATCTGGCACGGCGGCGCCGTGTTCGGCTCGCTGGCCGCGGTCGCTTTGCTGCCGGACCGCAATGTCGGCATCTACATCGCCGCCAATGCCGAAGAGGGGCAGATGGTGCGCGGGCTGATGTACGAATTGCTCGACCATTATCTCGGCCTGCCGCGCGATACCTGGCCGGAGAAGCTGCATCGCTTCCGCCAGGAACGGAGCGCCGCCGCGGTCGCGGCATTGCAGGCGCCGGCCGCCCAGCCGGCCCGGGTCGGACCGTCGCTGCCGCTCGCCCGCTACGTCGGATCGTTCAACGATCCCTGGTACGGCACGATCACGATCCGCGAGGAGAATGGACGGCTCGTCGTCGCCTTCCCGCACAGCCACGGCCTGACCGCAACCCTCGATCATTGGCAATATGACACGTTCCGGACCCGGTTCAGCGATCCGGTGATGGAGCCGGCCAACGTGACATTCCAGCTCGACGCCAACGGCCGCGTCGACCGGATCACGATGCGCGCCGTCTCACCGCTGGCGGATTTCAGCTTCGACTATCATGACTTGCTGTTCACGCCGGTGAGGGCGACGCCTTAGCTAAGCGGAGGTCACCCCGTCCCAGATGATGACGCGGTCGCCGACGCGGACCGCGTCGAACAGCAACGCGGCGAACTCGCGCGGCAGGCCGATGCAGCCGCGCGTCGCGGCATCGTCGCCGCTGGCATCGGAGCCGTGGATCGCGATCCAGTCGGCCGTCAGCCGCAGAGCGTGCGGCATCGGCGCGTCGTAGGTGCGCGACCAGCGGTCGGCATCCTTCTCGAGGATCGGAAAGGTGCCGGTCGGGGTCGGCTTGTTGTCGGCGCCATAGACGATGTTTGACCGGCCGATCTCGACGCCGTCGCGATAGACCGACAGCACCCGCGCGCGGATATTGGCGACGATCACGGTCGCGCCGGTGTGGGGCGCATCGTCGTCGTTCCAGACATATTCGCCGGGACGCAGCCAATGCGGGACGGAAAGCTCACGGCGGATCTGGAGGGTCGAGAGCCGCGCAGTGCCGCTCTCGGATTGAGGCTCGGCCCGGGCAGGCGTGGGCTCAGGCGCCGCCGGCCGGAGTGCCGGGGCGGTCGTCGCCCCGTCGAGCACGGTCGGGTCGTAGGCCATTTGCTGGGCGGAGACGAACTGCGGCGCGGTCTGCAGGATCACCGCCAGGCTGGCCGCGACGAGGATCAGACGTGCCGCCACCGGTACGCCGCGACGTCCGAAATAGTCCCACATGGATCGCATAGGATTGCGCCTCGAACTTCGTCAGGAACGCGCTTTCGCTCCATCCGCGGCGCATGCGCAAGCGCCGGATTCGGCCTGTGCCGGATGAGGACAAGCGGCCGGCAAACCCTAATCAGGCTCTGGGGCCTAGGCCTCGAAGCCCGTGAGAAAGGCGGCCACATTGCGGCCCAGCGCGTCGACGGCATAGCCGCCCTCCATCACGATCAGGGTCGGCAGGTCGAGCGCGGCGATGAGCCGCGCCATCTCCGGATAGTCGTCGGTCCGCAGCGCGAAGTGGGAGATCGGGTCCTGCTCGAACGTATCGGCGCCGAAGGAGACCAGCAGGAGCTGCGGCCCGAAGCCGGCAATGGCTTCGAGTGCGCGCTCCAGCGCGGCACGATAGGCCGGGAAATCGGTCCCGCGCGGCAGCGGCAGGTTGAGGGTCGTGCCGGCGCCCTCCCCCTCCCCTGCCTCGTCGGAATGGCCCCAATAATAGGGATAGTCCGTCGCCGGATCGGCGTGGAGCGAGGCGAAGAGGATGCCGGCATCCTCGTAGAAGATGTCCTGTGTGCCGTTGCCGTGATGATAGTCGACGTCGAGGATCGCGACACGGTGGCGCCCGGCATCGGCGGCGGCGCGGGCGGCGATCGCCACATTGTTGAGGTAGCAATAGCCGCCGCAATAATCGCGCCCGGCATGATGGCCGGGCGGGCGGCAGAGGGCGAAGCTGGTCCGCGCCGCGCCGTCGAGCAGCGGCTGCAGCGCGGTGAGCGCGGTCTGGGCCGCCCAATAGGCGCCCTCCCACGTGCCGGCGCCGATCGGCGTGCTCGCGTCGAACGCATATTGGCCGAGCAGCGCGTCGATCCGCTCGAGCCGAAGCGGCCGGCGGCGCACCACCGGAAAAGTGTAAGGGATCGCATCCCCTTCCCGCCCGGCCTCGGCCCAGCGCCGGTGCGCTTCGGAGAGAAAGGCGAGATAGACGGCGTCGTGAACCCGCTCGAGCGGCGCCATCCCGAAATCCTGCGCTGGCGCCAGCCCGTCGAGCGCCGCCGCGATCATCTGCGGCCGCTCGACCTTCTCGGCGTGCGGCACCCAGGCGCCATTGTGCAATTCCTGCGCGGGCGCGTGCAGCAGCTGCCGGGAATCGAAGACCTTGAACATCATTCCGCAGCCGGGGCCGGGCCGAAGGGCGCGATACCGAGCGCGATCGATGAAGCCGCGATCCCGAACCGTGTGAAGCGTGCCATGGCTTGACCCTTTCCCCCCCCTGTTGTCGGTTGCGTGCCCGTGGCGGTCAAAGGAAATGTCACTGGAAAAAGCGGCGAGAACGGCGCGGCGATTTGCGCGTTGAGAGACTTCAGGATGTTTGACCAGGAGCGGCGAGCGATGAACGAGATCTTCGATCCCAGCCGGTTCGACCTGCTGCCGCATCTCGCTGCGCTCGTCATAGCCTATGTCCTGGCGCTGCCGATCGGCTGGAATCGCGAGAAGGCCGAGCGCAGCGCCGGCATCCGCACCTTCCCCCTGGTAGCATTGGCGAGCTGCGGCTTCATCGAGGCGGCCGAAGGCCTCACCGCCGACAATCCCGAAGCGCTCGCGCGGATCCTTGAAGGCCTGATCACCGGCATGGGCTTCATCGGCGGCGGCGCGATCCTCCGTCACAAGGAATCGGTGCGCGGCACCGCCACCGCGGCCAGCCTCTGGGTCACCGGCGCGATTGGCGCCGCGGTCGGCCTCGGCAGCTTCGACGTCGCGATCGTGCTTTCCTTGATCACCTGCCTGACTCTCTGGGTGCTGTCCCCGCTCAAGCACAAGCTGGATGTCGAGAGAGGCGAAGAAAGCGAAGGATTCATGGAGGAGCAGGGCTGACTCTAGGAGGCTGGCCGCTTCGTGCGCTCACTGCGAAGGCTCCGCAGAAGCCCGAACCCGACGATCAACGCGGCCGTTGCCAAGGACGTCCACAGCAGGGCACGCGCTGCCGACGCCGGCCAGCCGGGCCAAAGAAGCACGACGCTGCTGCCCGCCCAAAGTATTGCGAGCACCGCAGGCCAACGTCCGAAGTCGCGCGCTCGGAACGGATGGATGAAATGGATCGGGGCGAAGGTGAGCAGCACCAGCAGCGCCACGATCGCAGTGCCGATCTCGGGTCCCGGTGCGCCGACCACGAGATAGAAGGCGACCAGATTCCACAGGGCGGGGAAGCCGCGAAAATAGCCGTCGTCGGTCTTCATGTCGCGCCGCGCGAAGACATAGAGCGAGGAGAGCTGGATCGCAGCGGCCAGGAACGGCGCCCATTGGGGCAGCACGAGTCCGGCCCGCCAGATCAGCAGGGTCGGAATGAAGACGTAGGTCAGATAGTCGATCACCAGATCGAGCACCGCGCCATCGAGCCGCGGGGCATGCAGGTCGACACGCAGGCGGCGCGCCAGCGTGCCGTCGATGCCGTCCACGGCGAGCGCCGCCAGCAGCCAGAGCAAGGCGACCCGCGCCTCGTCCCGGTCGACCGCCGTCCAGGCGAACAGCGCCAGCACCGCGCCGGACGCGGTCAGGGCATGAACCAGCCAGGCGAGCGCGCTCCTCCCGGTCATTCGATCTCCTTTCGCCGCTGTCTACGCCAGGCCGGAGCCCCGGTTCCGTCTCCTCGTTTCGGTCACGCAACCTGATCTGCGAGACCGCGTTTAGCGCTCGCTCGTTGGATCAGGAAAATAGGGCGTGGCGCAGGGCTTCAAGCTGATTCCGGACGTCAATTGCTGGCGAGCCACGACCGCCGACCGGGCGGCCCTGATCGTCGACGCGGCCGACTATTTCCGGCTGGCGCGGCGGGCCATGCTCGAGGCGCGTTCGCAGATCCTGCTGATCGGCTGGGACTTCGACACTAGGGTCCTGCTCGATCCCGACTGCAGCGACGACGCGCCGGCCAAGCTGGGCGACTTCCTGTCCTGGCTGGCCGGCGAGCGCCATTGCCTCGACATCAGGATCCTCAACTGGAACATCGGCGCGATCAAGCTGCTCGGGCGCGGCACCACGGCGCTGCGGCTAGCGCGCTGGATGTCGCACAGGGGCATCACCTTCAAGATGGACAGCGCCCATCCGCTTGGCGCCTGCCACCATCACAAGGTGGTCGTCATCGACGACCGGATCGCCTTTTGCGGCGGCATCGACATGACGGCCGCGCGTTGGGACACGCGCGATCATCGCGACGCGGACGAGCGGCGGCGGCGGCCGACGACGGGCCGCTTATATGGCCCCTGGCACGATGCGTCCCTCGCCGTCACCGGCGAAGCAGCACGCGCGCTCGGCGACTATGCCCGCGAACGCTGGCGCAATGCCTGCGGGGAGTCTCTCGCGCCACCCGCCGAAGCCGGTGACGTCTGGCCCGAGCAGTTGGAGCCGCAATTTCGCGACGTCCCGATCGCAATCGCCCGCACGGCCGCCGCCTATGACGGCCGGGGTTCGATCCGCGAGATCGAACGGCTCTACACCGACATGATCGGATCGGCCCGCCACTGCCTCTATTCCGAGAATCAATATTTTGCGTCGCGCGTCATTGCCGAAGCGATCGCCAATCGGCTCGCCGAACCGGACGGTCCCGAATTCGTCCTGGTCCAGCCGAGCAGCGCCGAAGGGTGGCTCGAAGAGGAAGTGATGGGCGCCGCACGCGGCCGGTTGATCCAGTTCCTGCGCCGCGCGGATCGGTTCGGCCGCCTCCGCTTCTACGCGCCCGTGACCGCCAAAGGCGAAGACATCTATGTCCACTCCAAGTTGACGATCGTCGACGACAGGATGCTCCGGGTCGGATCCGCGAACATGAACAACCGCTCGATGGGCTTCGACAGCGAATGCGATGTGCTCATCGACGGCCGTCTCTCGGACGCCGCAAGCTCGCAGATCGCCAGGATCCGGACGAACCTGCTCGCCGAGCATCTCGGCACCGAACCGGGCCGGATCGACGCTGCGATCGACCGAAACCGATCCCTGATTGCGGCAATCGAGACGCTCCGCGGTCACGGAAGGACTTTGCGTCCGCTGGACATCGAGGCGCCCAATTCTCTGCGGACGGCGATCGCTGAAAGTGAACGTCTCGATCCGGAGGGAAACGATGACGCGTTCGAGCCGATGGCGCGCCCGGGCCTCCTCTCCGGCCTTCGGTAATTCACGGCCGCAATCGAGTTCGCATCACTTGCAATCGGACGCTCAATAGTCGGAACTTGAAGCGGCGACTCGTGGCCCGAAAATTCTTCGATCACATTCTTGCTGATCTCTGGCGGACAATTTCCGTCCAATTAACTCCAGGCATTGCGGCGCAATGAATTGGCTGTTACGGCGCCGCAGAAATAATGGAGGGCCGAGATGGGCAATGAAGACCTGATCACGCTGACCGCTGATATCGTCGCCGCGCATGTCTCGAACAACAATGTGCCGATCAGCGACGTATCGACGCTGGTTCAGCGCGTGCACGAAGCGCTGGCCGGGCTTGGAACCAACGCCGCGCCCGCCGAAGAGGCCAAGAAGTCGCCCGCCGTTTCGCCCCGGACCTCGATCAAGCCCGATTATCTCACCTGCCTGGAATGCGGCCGCAAGCAACGGACGTTGAAGCGGCACCTGATGACCGCGCACAACCTGACGCCGGACCAGTATCGCAGCGACTACGGCTTGCCAGCGACTTATCCGATGGCTGCGCCCAATTATGCCGACATGCGCCGCGACATGGCCAAGAAGATCGGCCTCGGCCGCAAGCGGACGGCTGCGCCGAAGGCGGCCGCGCCGCGCAAGGCGGCGGGCGGCCGCCGCAAGGCGACGCCAAAGAGCTGAGCTGAGGGCGCCTCTGACGCTTCTGCCCGACCTCAGCGGCGCAGAACTTCTTGGAAAGCGCGCACGGCCTCGGCGGGACCGCGTGGATGATTCCAGACCGCGGAACAGACCGCGAGGAAATCTGCGCCTGCTTCGACCAGCGCCCGCCCATTGTCCGGCGTGATGCCGCCGATCGCCACGGAGGGCAGCTCGAACAGGGTTGCCCACCAGGACAGGATCGATGGGTCGGGCCGGTGGTGGACCTCCTTGGTGCCGGTCGGGAAGAAGGCGCCGAAGGCGACATAGTCGGCGCCCGCCTCCCCGGCCTCCATCGCGAGGTGGCGGCTGTCGTGGCAGGTGACGCCGATCTGGGCGCCGGGCCCGAGCAAGGCGCGGGCGTCGCGCGGGTCGCCGTCGCTTTGGCCGAGGTGGACGCCATCGGCGCCCAGTCTCTTGGCCAGGCTCATATCGTCATTGACGATGAACGCGACCTCGTGCGCGGCGCAGATCGCCTGCAGCGGCGCGGCCAGCCGCGCCGCCTCGTGCTGGTCGACCCCCTTCACCCGGAACTGGAAGGCGGCGACGGGTCCTGCCGCAAGCGCCTCCTCGAGCCGCGCCGGAAAGTCGCCACCCACGTCGAGCGGCGAGATCAAATAGAGCTGGCAGGCCGGCCGCTGCTGCGCGTCGAAGCGCGCGGCGAAGCCGGGATCGAGCGCGAGTTCGTCGTCGCTGGCCATCAGGCGCCGCGTCAGGACAAAGTCTTGACGACCGAGGCCCGATAGATCTCGTCGATCGCCGCGCCCAGAATCTGGTCGAATTCCGCGTCGCTCATCTGATGACGCAGATCCTCGAGCAAGGCGCGCGAGAAGCTGGCGATCATGCCGTGATTGCGGGCGAGCTCGGCGCAGGCGTCGGGCCGCGAGAAGCCGCCCGACAGAGCGACCACGCGCGCGACCCGCATATGGCCGACCAAAGGCGCGAACAGATCGGGCTCGGCGGGGATGGAGAGCTTCAACATCACCCTCTTGTCACCGGTCATGGCGTCGAGCGCGCGGACCAGCTCCTCGAGCAGGATGCGGTCGCAATCGGCCCGCTCCGGACTCTTGATCGACACTTCCGGCTCGACGATCGGCATCAGGCCGTGGCCGATGATCTGCTCGGCCACCTCGAACTGCTGGTCGACCACCGCGGCGATGCCGCTGCGCGAGGCGCCGTCGATCACCGAGCGCATCTTGGTGCCGAACATGCCGAGCCCGACCGCGCGCTCGAGCAACGGATCGAGATCGGGCATCGGCTTCATCAGCTTGACGCCATCAGCGGCTTCCTCGAGTCCCTTGTCGACCTTGAGGAAAGGAACGACGCCGCGCTGCCATAGCAAGGCCGGCACCTTCTGGCCGTCGGCCTCGCCGTCCATCGTCTTCTCGAACAGGATCGCGCCGAGCACCTTGGTGCCGTTGAACGAGGGCGCGGTGATTATCCGGCTGCGCATCTCATGGATGCGCTGGAACATCTCTGCCTCGCCGGAATAGCCGTCCTCGCCGATGCCATAAGCCTTGAGCGCGCCCGGCGTGGAGCCGCCGCTTTGATCAAGCGCGGCGATGAAGCCCGCGCCGCCAACCATCTGCGCCATCATCACTGGATTCTGCATCGTCTTGGTCCTCATCGATTCGTCATTTGCAGGGTCAGGCCTCGAGCGCCGCAACGCCCGGCAGCTCCTTGCCTTCCATCCATTCGAGGAAGGCGCCGCCGGCGGTCGAGACGAAGCTGAAATCGTCGCCGACTCCGGCCTGGTTCAGCGCCGCCACCGTGTCGCCGCCGCCGGCGACTGAGACCAGGCTGCCTTCCTGGGTCAGCGCGGCCGCCGTGCGGGCGAGCGCGACCGTCGCGGCGTCGAACGGCGGCGTCTCGAACGCGCCGAGCGGGCCGTTCCAGACCAGGGTCCGGCAGGTCTTGAGCACGTCGGCCAGCGCCTCGACCGCGGCCGGGCCGATGTCGAGGATCATCTCGTCCTCCGCGACCTCGTGGACATTGGCGATGCGCAGCGACGGCGGGTTCGGCGCGAACTCCTTTGCCACCACGACGTCATAGGGCAGATGGACGGTGCAGCCGGCGCGACCCGCGGTCTCGATTATCTCCTCGGCCGTGCCGGTCAGGTCCCGCTCGGCCAGGCTCTTGCCGATCGCCACGCCACGCGCGGCGAGGAAGGTGTTCGCCATGCCGCCGCCGATGATGAGATGGTCGACCTTGCCGACCAGATTCTTGAGCACGTCGAGCTTGGTCGACACCTTGGCGCCGCCGACCACGGCGGCGACCGGCCGCTCCGGATTGCCGAGCGCCGATTCGAGCGCCTTTAACTCCGCCTCCATCGACCGGCCGGCAAAGGCCGGGAGCAGATGGGCGAGACCCTCGGTCGAGGCATGGGCGCGATGCGCGGCCGAGAAGGCGTCGTTGACGTAGAAGTCGCCGAGCGCGGCCATCCCGCGCGCCAGCGCCGGATCGTTCTTTTCCTCGCCCGCATGGAAACGGGTATTCTCGAGGATGGCGACGTCGCCCGGCTGGAGCGTCGCGACCGCCTCCGCGGCGCCGTCGCCGGCGCAATCGTCGATGAACCGGACCGGCCGCCCGAGCAGCTCCGAATAGGGCTTGGTGACCAGGGCCAGCGACATGTCGGGCTGGCGCATGCCCTTCGGCCGGCCGAAATGCGCCAGCAGAAGCACGATCGCCCCCTTGTCGGCGAGCTCGGACACGGTCGGCAAAGTGGCGCGCAGCCGGGTGTCGTCGCTGACCGCGCCGTCCTGCATCGGCACGTTGAGATCGACCCGGACGAGAACGCGCTTTCCGGCGACCTCGCCGATATCGTCGAGCGTGCGGAACCGGCTCACTTCGTCTCCTCGATCCAGATCGTGTCGCCGACCGCGACCTCGCCGCCGCTGAGGACGCGGCAGCCGACGCCGCCGCGCCAGTCCGGCGTCAAGGCGGCCTGAAGGCCGGGCGCCTGCTCGTCCATCCGCTGGCACGGGTCGATCTCGACCGTCATCTCGAGGCGCACGTCGCCGATCGCGATGATCGTGCCCGGCGCCCGCGGCAGCTCGAGCGACTCGACCAGCAGGTTGGAGCGCCGGAACGTCCACGGCACCGCGCGGCCGAGATCGGCGCAGGCCGCATCCCAGGCTTCCCGGGTCAATAAGGTCACCTGGCGCTTCGGATCCTTGCCGGCCTTGCGGACGCCGCGGTGATCGCCCTCGAGGCCGAGCTCGACGCTGATCCGGCCCGAGTCCAACGTTTCCATCGGCGCCCGCGGCGCATCGCGGCGCGCCATGCCAACCAGGCGACCCGCCGAGGTCATCAGAGCAGCCGCGCCATGGCGATCGCGGTGTCGACCATCCGGTTCGAAAAGCCCCATTCATTGTCGTACCAGGAGACGACGCGGACCAACTTACCCTCGAGCACCGCCGTCTCGAGACTGTCGATCGTCGAGCTCGCCGGATTGTGGTTATAGTCGATCGAGACGAGCGGCTCGTCGGAATAATCGAGCACGCCTGCGAGCGGGCCGACCTCGGACGCCGCCTTCAGCGCGCCATTGACCTCTTCGACGCTGGTGTCGCGCTTCGGCGTGAAGGTGAGGTCGACCAGGCTGACATTCGGCGTCGGCACCCGTACCGCCGATCCGTCGAGTTTGCCCTTCAGCTCCGGCAGCACCTCGCCGACTGCGCGTGCGGCGCCGGTCGTGGTCGGGATCATCGACATGCCGGCCGCGCGGGCGCGGCGCTTGTCCTTGTGGATCTGGTCGAGGATCTTCTGGTCGTTGGTATAAGCGTGGATCGTCGTCATCAGGCCACGCTCGATGCCGAGCAGATCGTTCATCACCTTGGCGACCGGCGCCAGGCAGTTGGTCGTGCACGAGGCGTTGGAGACGATCGTGTGGGCCGCCTCGAGCTTGTCGTGATTGACGCCGTAGACGACCGTCAGATCGGCGCCCTTGGCCGGCGCCGAGATCAGGACTTTGCGTGCTCCTGCAGTCAGATGCGCTGCGGCCTGATCGCGATCCGTGAAGAAGCCGGTACATTCGAGCGCGATGTCGACGCCATTGTCGCCATGCGGCAGCTTGGCCGGATCCTTCTCTGCGGTGACGTGGATGCGGCGGCCGTCGATGATCAGATCATTGCCGTCGGCGCGGACCTCGCCCGGATAGGCGCCGTGGACCGAGTCGCGCTTGAACAGGAGCGCGTTGGATTCGGCGTCGGCGAGGTCGTTGATCGCGACCAGCTCGAGCCCGCTGTCGCCCTTCTCGAGCAGGGCCCGCGCCACGAGGCGGCCGATCCGGCCGAAACCATTGATCGCAACTCTGGTCGCCATGTCATTGATCTCCTTGAGTATCGAGCGCCGCCAAGATGCGCGGCACGATTGCGTCGGCGGTGAAGCCGAAGCGCCTGAACAAATCCTCGGCCGGCGCGGACGCGCCGAACCGGTCGAGGCCGATATTGAGGCCGTTACGGCCGGTATAACGCTCCCAGCCGAGCGTCGCCCCAGCCTCGATCGAGACCAGCAGCGCGCCGTCGGGCAGGAGATCGTCGCGATAGGCGCGATCCTGGGCGTCGAACAGGCTCCAGCACGGCATCGAGACGAGGTCGGCGCCGACCCCCTGTTCCTCGAGCGCCGCGGCGACGTCCCGCGCGACCGCGACTTCGGAACCGGTCGCGAGCAGGACCACCCGACGCGGGGCCGAAGCCGCACGCAGCCGATAGGCGCCCCGCGCGCTGAGATTCTCGCTGGCCTCGGTGCGCAGCTGCGGCAGATTCTGCCGGGTCAGCGCGAGCACGGACGGCGTGGCCGGCCGGGCAAGCGCCAGCGCCCAGCATTCGGCCGTCTCGACCACGTCGGCCGGCCGGTAGACGTCGAGATTGGGAATCGCCCGCAGCCCGGCCAGCTGCTCGATCGGCTGGTGAGTCGGCCCGTCCTCGCCGAGGCCGATCGAATCGTGGGTCATCACATAGACGACCCGGACCTGCTGCAGCGCCGACAGCCGGATCGCCGGCCGCGCATAGTCGGAGAAGATCAGGAAGGTGCCGCCATAAGGGATGACGCCGCCGTGCAGCGCCATGCCGTTCATCGCCGCCGACATGCCGAACTCGCGGATGCCGTAATAGATGTAGCGGCCGGAATAATCCTGTTTCGTCAGAGGCTTCTGCGACTTCGTTTTGGTATTGTTCGAACCCGTCAAATCGGCCGAGCCGCCGATTGTCTCGGGCAGCTGGGCGTTGATCGCCTCCAGCGCCATTTCCGAGGCCTTGCGGGTCGCCACGTTCTGCGGATTGGCGATCAGGCCGCCGAGATAGTCGTTCAGCGAGAAATTGGCGGGCAGTTCGCCGGTCATGCGGCGGCCGAACTCGGCCGCCTCTCCGCTCGCCGCCAGCCGGTCGCGCCAGGCGCGGTGATCGTCCTGGGTGCGCTGTCCTGCCGAGCGCCATGCTTCCAGCACCTCGGACGGCAGCTCAAACGGCGGCGACGTCCAGCCGAGCGTCTCGCGCGCCGCCGCGACTTCGTCAGTGCCCAGAGCGGCGCCATGGGTGGCGGCGGTGCCCTGCTTGTTCGGCGCGCCGAAGCCGATGATCGTCCGGCAGGCGATCAGCGACGGGCGCGGATCGGCGAGCGCCTCGTCGAAGGCGCGACGGACCTGATCGGGGTCGAGCCCGTCGCAGCGGGTGACGTGCCAGCCATAGGCCCGGTAGCGCGCCTCGATATCCTCGGAGGTCGACAGATCGGTGCCGCCGTCGATCGTGATCCGGTTGTCGTCCCAGATGACGTTGAGCCGGCCGAGGCCGAGATGGCCGGCCAGGCCCGCCGCCTCATGATTGACCCCCTCCATCAGGCAGCCGTCGCCGGCGATCACCCAGGTGCGGTGATCGACCAGCGCGTCGCCATAAGTGGCGTTGAGGTGGCGCTCGGCGATCGCCATGCCGACCGCCATCGCCACGCCCTGCCCCAGCGGACCGGTCGTCGCCTCGACGCCGTCGAGCAGGAAATTCTCGGGATGGCCGGCGCAGGGGCTGCCGAGCTGCCGGAAATTGGCGATCTCCTCGATCGTCGGATGCGCATAGCCGCTCAGGTGGAGCAGCGAATAGATCAGCATCGAGCCGTGGCCGGCCGACAGCACGAAACGGTCGCGGTCCGGCCATTTCGGGTCGGCCGGGTCGTGCTTCAGATATTCGGTCCAGAGGATCGTCGCCGTGTCGGCCACGCCCATCGGCATGCCAGGATGGCCGCTATTGGCGGCCTGGACGGCGTCCATCGACAAGGCCCGGATGGCGTTGGCAAGCGTTCGCGTGTCGACGGGCATCCAGTGTCCCTTCAGAAAGCGGAGGCGACCGCGGACGGCGCCGCGGCTGCGGTTCCTTTATCGGCGACAGCGCCCCCGTCAACCGTGGCCGATCGCCGCCGGGAGCAAGTTCGACCGTTGCGACTTGCCGCGGAGTATGAACGTGATATGCCTAAGCCATGGGGGACCAACGCGCCCTGGACGCCATAGCGCGCATCGAGCGGGCCCTGGCGCGTATCGAAACTGCGGCGACGCGGCCGCCGCCCCCTGCTCCGCCGGCACATGACGAGGATTATGAGCGGCTGCGCGAGGCCCATGCCGCGCTCCGCCGCAGCGTCGCCGGCGCGATCGGCCAGATCGACCATATGATCGAAGGGCGCGGCTGATGGCCAATGTCGAGGTCGAGGTCGGCGGACGCCGCTACACCGTCGCCTGCCAGGACGGCGAGGAGGATCACCTCCGCTCGCTCGCGATGACGGTCGACCGGCGCGCCCATGACGCGCTGTCGGCGCTCGGCAGCCTGACCGAGACCCGCCAATTGCTGTTCGCCGCCTTGCTGATCGCCGACGATCTCAAGGAAGTCCGCGCCGGCGCCGGCATCAAGGAACCGGAGCCGCTGCCGCCCGACCCGGCTGTGGCGCAGGCGCTCGAACGGCTGGCCTCGCGCATGGAAGGCCTCGCCGACCGGCTCGAACGGGCGACGACGGCGGTTTGAACCGTCCGCATTTTTCCGCGGCAAGCCTTCACATCGACTGGAAAAACGCGGTGGCAGCGCCTAGATCAGTCGCGACGGGTACTGCCCGGTACGAGCTTTTGAGAACATCCCTGAGGCTATAAGACATCCTAGGGGGCTGTCCCTGCCCGGGCTCAGGCTCGACGCATATGGTTCCCACCTGACGTTGAGGCGTCAGAGGATATTCCGGCAAACGGCCATGGCGGTCCCGTCACCCCCCTCCCTCTCCAAAGCGGAGCTTCGCGCCGAAGGCCTGCGCCGGCGGCGGGCTTATGCCGCGTCGCTCACGCCGGCATTGCGGGTCGAGCTGGAAGCGGCGCTGGGTGAGCTCGTCGCGCCGCACCTGATCGCCGCCCAAGTGGTCGCGCTCTATCATCCGCTGCGCGACGAGATCAGCCCGCTGCCGATTCTCGACGGCCTGGTCGGCGGCCAGCGCGGCGCCTTCCCCTGGTTCGCCGGCCGCGACGATCTGATGATCTGGCGGGAGGGGCCGGCCAGCGACCCGAGCCCTTGGGGTGTGCTGCAACCGCAAGCACATGCCGATGCGCTGTCGCCCGATATGGTCATCGTCCCGATCGTGCTGGCCGACCGCAACGGCATTCGCATCGGCCACGGCAAAGGCCATTACGACCGCGCCCTGGCGCATCTGCGCGAGTCGCGGCCGGTCACGACGATCGGGATCTGCTGGGAGACGCAGCTGATCGACGAGTCAATCCCGGCCGATCCGTGGGACATGCGCCTGGACGCGATCGCGACTCCGAAGGAATGGATCCCATGCCGGTAGAACCGCGCTGGCGCACCGGCGTCGGCATGGCGCTGATCCTGCTGCTGATCGCCGGCTGGGCGGTGCTGGTCGTCAGCATTGCGCCCTGGTTCGACAGCGCGCCCATGCCGGTCCAGATCCTCTATTTCGGCGTCGCCGGGCTGGTCTGGATCCTGCCGCTCAAGCCGCTGATCCGCTGGATGCACACCGGCCGCTGGCGCGGTTGAAGGCTCAGACGAAGAAATCGGCTCCGGCCACGATCGGCCCCGCTGGCGCCACCAGCTCGATCACATAATCGGCCCCGGCCTGATAGCCGGCCGTCCCATTGGCATCGACCAGCAGGAAGGAGCGGCCGGCGAGATCACCCGCATCGGCCGCGATCAGCAGCGCCTGCCCGGCGCCCAGCCCACTCGCCGCCGCCGACAGATCTGCGTCGAAGCTGGCGCCGGAAAGGGCGCCGGCGATGACGGCGGCCAGCGCGCCGACCTCGTCGACCAGATCGATCCGATCGGATGCGGCGTCGAACCCGATAATCGCGTCGAACCCGGACCCGCTCGATTCGACAGTGCCGCGATAGACGAAGCTGTCCGCGCCGCTGCCGCCCTCGAGCCGGTCGGCGCCGCGCGCGCCATAGAGCGTGTCGGCGCCGGCGCCGCCGAACAATA
>JAYRLF010000487.1:0-2744 GCA_041905385.1 Allosphingosinicella sp. | reverse complement strand
GCCTTCCGCCAGTTCGAGGTCGCGCGGCCGTATGAAGCGGACCAGCCGTCCGGCGCCTTCCTCGACGTCGCGCCAATGGTCGACGTCGAAGGCGATCTCGGCCAGCGCGCCGGTCGGATATTTCTCCTCCAGATCGTCGCGGAGCGCACCGTCGTCGCCGGAGATCAATGCCGCGGACAGCAGCTCGAAGCCCGGATTGTGGCCGACGAGCAGCAGGCGCCCTACGCGATCGTCGGTCGCGCGGACGATGGCGAGTAGGGTCGCCGGCGCGGCCAGATAGACACGCTCGTCCTCCCGCGCCGGCAGCGTTTCGCCATAGCCGGACTCGGCTTTCGCCAAGGTCTCGACCGCCCGCGCGGCCGGCGAGGTGACGATCGCATCGAAGGCGAGCCCAAGGCGGCGCATCTCGCGCCCGATCGCGGCAGCGGCGGCGGTACCGCGCGCATTGAGCGGCCGGTCGAAATCCTTCGCGCCGGGATCGGCCCAACTCGATTTCGCGTGGCGCAGCAGGGTGAGAGTCTTCATTCCACCTCTTCGCATGTCGACGCCTGAACCGGACTTGAAAGCCGGTCCGCGACCCGGCCGATCGCCTCGTCGAGCGTCACCCGCGCGACCCTGACCCCGGGCGGACAGGCGGTGAGCAGGCGAGCTGGGGGCGCCGCCGCGAGCCGGACGCACAGGCCGCGATCCTGTTGGCGCCGGATCAGCCTTCCGAAGGCCTGGGCGAGCCGGGCGCGCACGACCCGATCGTCATAGGCCGTGCCGCCGCCGGCGGCGCGGCGGGCGGCGTGGAGCACGGTCGGGCGCGGCCAGGGCACGCCTTCGAGCACGACCAGCCGCAGCGATTCGCCGGGCACGTCCACCCCGTCGCGCAGCGCGTCGGTACCCAGCAGCGACGCGCGGGGGTCATCGCGGAAGATGTCGACAAGTGTGCCCGTGTCGATCGGATCGACATGCTGGGCGTAGAGCGGCAGGCCGGCCCGGGCGAGCCGGTCGGCGATCCGGGCCTGCACCGCCTTCAGCCGGCTGATCGCCGTGAACAGGCCGAGCGTGCCGCCCTGCGCCGCCTCGATCAGCCGGGCATAGGCGCCGGCGAGCGCGGCCGCGTCGCCCTTCTTGACGTCGGTGACGATCATAACCTGGCTTTGCGCGGCATAATCGAACGGGCTCGCCGTCTCGAACCGCTCGACCGGCGCTTCGAGATGGAGGGCGCCGGTCCGCGCCTCGGCATTGCTCCATTCTTCCTCGCCGCCGCGCAGGGTGGCGGAGGTGACGAGCACGCCATGCGCCGGCTTGAGCACCGCGGCGGCGAGCGGGCGGGTCGGATCGAGCCAGCGGCGGTGCAGGCCGATGTCGAACTCACGGCCTTCGATCCGGTCGACCGCGAGCCAGTCGACGAAGTCGGGATCGACCGGGCCACCGATCCGCGCGGCCAAAGCGATCCAAGCGTTGAGCAGCTGGGTCCGCCAGGTCAGGCCGCCGATCGCGCCCTCGATGCGGGCCCGCGCCTGGGCGTCCAGCCAGTCGGGCGCGTCCTCGATCACCGCCTCGAGCCTTTTGCCCAGCGCGACCAAAGGTCGCAGGAGGCTTTCGAGCGCCTCGGCGGCAGGCGCCGCGGCCTCGACCAGGGCTGCGTCGGGCTCGGCCAGCTCGGTCTCGAGCCCGTAACCTGCATCCTGGGCGGTAGCGCGCGCATAGACGGTGCCGCGCACCGCGCCGAGCAGGGTCTCGATCGGCCCGAACGGTGCCCCTTCGGCGAGGCGCTGCAGCCAGCCGTCACCGGCGAGCGCGCCCGCATGGTTGACCGCAGTGTCGAGCGCCGCCGCGCCGGCCTCGTCATAGGAGACGACGTCCATCAGCCGCGCGGCGAGGCCGCGCCGGCGGCCGCGCGAGCGTCCCTCCGGGCCGACGATCCAGCGCCGCAGCTCGATCGTCTCCTGTCCGGTCAGCGCCGCGGCGAAGGTCGAATCGGCCGCATCGAACAGGTGATGGCCCTCGTCGAAGATGATCCGGGTCGGCGCCTGGCCCGAATCGCGTCCGCGCGCGGCATTGACCATGACCAGTGCATGGTTGGCGATGACGAGATCGGCGTCTTGGCTCGCCCGGGCCGCCCGCTCGATGAAGCAGCGCCGGTAATGCGGGCAGCCGGCATAGACGCACTCGCCGCGCCGATCGGTGAGCGCGGTAGCGCCGGCCCGGCGGAACAGGCTGGTCAACCAGCCGGGCAAGTCGCCGCCGACCATGTCGCCGTCGCGGCTATAGGCGGCCCAGCGCGCGACCAACTGGGCGAGGATCGCGGCGCGGCCGGCAAAGCCGCCCTGCAGCGCGTCCTCGAGATTGAGCAGGCAGAGATAATTCTCGCGGCCCTTGCGGATGACGACCTTGTGGCGGCGCTCGGCCGCGTCGGGAAACAGGCGCACGCCCTCGCGGTCGAGCTGGCGCTGCAGCGCCTTGGTGAAGGTCGAGACCCAGACCGCGCCGCCGGCTTCGGCGGCCCAGGCCGAGGCGGGCGCGAGATAGCCGAGCGTCTTGCCGATGCCCGTCCCGGCCTCGGCGAGGAGCATTTCGGGCGCATCCTCGCGGCGGCGCGGCGCGAAGATCCGGGCGGTCGCGGCGGCATAGTCGCGCTGGCCCTGGCGCAGCTCGGCCTCGCTGCCGACCAGCTTGGCAAGCCGCGCCGTCGCCGCTTCAGCTTCGATCCGCACCGGACGCGGCGCCGGCCGCGGCGCGCCTTCCTCCCATTC
>JAYRLF010000486.1:0-2761 GCA_041905385.1 Allosphingosinicella sp. | reverse complement strand
GGTCCCCCTCCCCATGAGGCTTCGCCTCACAGGGAGGATATGCGCGCCAAATCAACCCAGCATGCTCCAGCTCGGCCAGCCGAGCCGCGACCTCGTCGGCGCCGCACCCGCCTTCGAATTCGAATCGCTCGGCCAGCCGCGCCAGAAGCTCCTCGACCGTCGCCGGCCTCGCGCGCAGCGCCGCAAGAATTTCCGGCGCGGGCGGCGCGACGATATGGGTCATGCCCGACGGCGCGTGGAACAGCGCCGTCAGGCCGTCGAGCTCGACCGCGCGCAACGCGTTCTCGGGATCGGCGATGTAAAGCGGACCGGCCATCGGCCGGTTGCTCAGCGCGGCATCTGCAGCGAGGCGTAGCAGGTGAAGCCGCTCATCCCCGACTGCAGACGCCTGATATAATTGGCATAGGCCTGGGACGAGGACGGGTTGACGCCGGGCGGTGTCGAGCCCTGGAGCAGCATTCGCGCCTCCTCGCCGCGCAGCGGCCGCGACATCGGCGGCACTGCGTTGGGAGTCATCGGCGCGACCGTGCTCCCGTCCTGGGCGATATAGGAGCCGGCGGCATGGTTGCCGGGCACCGGAATCTCGCAATTGAGCACCGACCCCGCCGTCTGGGCGAGTGCCGGCCGGATCGTGACCACGGTCGACGCCGCCGCCGCGCCGAGCGCCAGCACGGTGCGCCGGCTCGGCACAAACGGGCTCTCGCCGCTCTCTTTCTGGTCAGTCCCGCTCATCGAATTTCCGATACACGCGCGCCGTTTAATAAGGGTAAAGCGGCGCCGAATCGAGCGGGGCGGAACCCCTGTCCCGCTCCGGGACGCATTGAGGTGAGAGGGTGGCGAAAGGGGAGTTCATCCGCGCATTTGCCGCGACCGCGATCGCCGGAACCGGCGTCGTCGCCGCAGCCTGGGCGGGGGCGCCGCCGGCCGGCTCCCTGCTCGCCTTGCTCGCCGGCATCGCCGCGTGTGGCTTGTGGCCGGCCCCGTCCGCGGCGAAGCCCGCCGAGCCCGGCCCGGCCGTCGAGCCGGACGAGAAGCCCTTGCCCGGCCTGCCCGAATTGCTGCGGGCGGTCGACGAGCCGCTGATGATCGTCCGCGACAAGCAGGTCGTCGCCGCCAATAAGCCGGCGCGGGCCCTGCTCGGCGCGCATATCGAAGGCGCCGATGTCCGGCTCGCCATCCGCCATCCCGCCGCGGCCGAGCAGCTGATCGGTCCTGCCGCCGTCGACGACAGCCCGCCGCTGCGCACCGAGCTGGTCGGCATCGGCGAGCCCGGCAGGCACTGGGTGATGGTGGTGACCGCGCTTCCCGACGGCACCAGGCTGGTACGCCTGACCGACCAGAGCGACCAGCGCGCGGCCGAGCAGATGCGGGTCGATTTCGTCGCCAATGCCAGCCACGAGCTGCGCACGCCGCTGGCGACCCTGCTCGGCTTCATCGAGACGCTGCAGGACGACGAGGCCGGCGCCGACAAGGCGACCCGCCACCGATTCCTCAAGATCATGGCCGACGAGGGCGTCAGGATGCGCAACCTGGTCGACGACCTGATGTCGCTGTCCCGGATCGAGGCCGAGCGCTTCTCGGCACCGCGCGGCGGCGTCGACCTGATCCCCTTGCTCGAGGAGGTCCGGGCCAGCCTCGCCCAGCTGTTCGATGATCGCGACGCCACCCTGGAAATCGAGAATGAAGCGGGCGCGGCGATCGTCCAGGGCGACCGTCCGCAGCTCGCTCAGCTGCTCAACAACCTGCTGTCGAACGCGCTCAAATATGGCCGGGCGGAGACGCCGGTCACGATCCGGTTCGAGCCGGCGGCGGGCGCGATGCTGCGGCTTTCGGTCTCCGACCAGGGGGAAGGCATCGACGCCGAGCATCTTCCGCGCCTGACCGAGCGATTCTACCGCGTCGATGCGTCGCGCAGCCGCGCGGTCGGCGGCACCGGCCTCGGCCTCGCGATCGTCAAGCATATCGTGCTGCGCCACCGCGGCCGCCTCGACATCGCCAGCACGCCGGGCGTCGGCACGACCGTCTCGGTCCTGCTGCCGCGCACGGAGTCGGTGTCATCAAAGAGTCACGCAGCCGTCACACAGGCCTCGTCGACCGACCCTAGTGAGGACTGAGGGCGGATGGAGGGCAGAATGAAGAAAGCGATTCTCGGCATGTTCGCCGCCGCGCTGGCACTCGCCGGCGGCGGCCCGGGCCCCACCGGCGGGGGCCCCGCCGCCGCCGGCGCGCGCCAGCAGATCCGCATCGTCGGTTCGTCGACCGTCTATCCCTTCTCGGTCGCGGTCGCCGAGCGGTTCCGCCAGGCCAATCCGAATTTCCAGGCGCCTGTGGTCGAATCGACCGGCACCGGCGGCGGCATGAACCTGTTCTGCGGCGGCGTCGGCCCGACCCATCCCGACGTCACCAACGCGTCGCGCCGGATCAAGGCGACCGAGCTCGAGCAATGCAACCGCAACGGCGTCAACCAGGTGATCGAGCTCGCCGTCGGCATTGACGGCCTCGCCTTGATCGAATCGGCCGGCCGTCCGACCAATTTCCAGCTGACCGCCCGCGACGTCTATGCGGCGCTCGCCGCCAATCCGTTCGGCCGGCCGCAGACCGCCCGCACCTGGCGCGACGTCAATCCGGCGCTGCCCGACGTGGCGATCCGGGTCTACGGTCCGCCGCCCACCTCGGGCACCCGCGACAGCTTCGCCGAGCTGATCCTCGAAAAGGGCTGCAACACCGATCCGGCGATGGAAGCGCTGAAGACCACCGATTC
>JAYRLF010000485.1:0-2768 GCA_041905385.1 Allosphingosinicella sp. | reverse complement strand
AAATCTCCTTCCCCAATCTCGATCCGGTCCAGCACCACGTCTATTCCTTCTCGCCGGTGCGGCGGTTCGAGCTGCGCCTCTATGCGCGCGAGCAGTCGCGCAGCGTTCGCTTCGACCGCGCCGGCATCGTGCCGCTCGGCTGCAACATCCACGATTCGATGATCGCCTTCATCAACGTCGCCGACACTGGCCTCGCCGCGCGCACCGACGGCAATGGCCGGGTGCTGTTCGCCAACGCGCCGGCCGGACCGGTCCAGGCGCGGCTCTGGCATCCCTGGCTTCGCGTTCCCGGCAATCAGGCCCAGTTCAACTGGACGATCCCCGCCAGTGGACGCGAGGGCCGGCTGGTCACCGTCAACCTGCGGCCGCCGCCGGCCGCGGCACGGACCTACTGAGCCATGTTCACGCGCATCCGTACCCGCCTCGCCGTTCTTTATGCCGGGCTGTTCGCGCTCGCGCTGAGCCTGGTCGCGGTCGCGCTCTATGTCGTCGTCGCGGCCACCGCCGAGCGACAGCTGCGCAGCGAGCTGTCGGCGAGCGCCACCGTTTTCGACCGCTTGTGGGAAATGCGGGGCCGCGAGCTCGACAATGCCGCCGGCGTGCTGGCGCGCGACTTCGGCTTCCGCGCCGCGGTCGCGACCGGCGATCCGCGCACCGCCGTCTCGGCGCTGGAAAACCTCAAGGCCCGGCTCGGCCTGCGCCTCGCCTTCATGGTCAATCTCGACGGCAGCATCGTCGGCATCGCCGACCCGGCGATGCGCGCCGACGCGGCCGGCCTCTGGCCGGCGTTCGATGCCGGCCAGACCAATGGCGTGCGCCGGATCGCCGGCATTCCCCACCGCATCGTCGCGACGCCGGTGATGGCGCCGAACCTGGTCGGCTGGGTCGTGTTCGCGCTCCCGCTCGGCGTCGAGGACATGCGCGTGCTCGAACGGCTGTCGGCGGTGCCGATCACCGCCCGCGTCGTGATGCGCGGTCCGTCCGGCTGGGACGGCGAGAGCGCCGACGATGCGGCGATCAGCCGGTTCATCGATGCCCGCATCGGCACCGCCGAGCCGGCCCAGCTCGACACGGCCTCCGGAACCGCGATCGCCCTGGTCAAGCCGCTGCAGGGGCTGGGCGAGGGCGAGCGTGCCGTGCTGGTGCTGCGTTATCCGCTGGCGCTGGCGATGGCCGCCTACCGGCCGCTCCAGCTGGCGATGGCGCTGACCGGCCTGCTCGGTCTGATCCTGGTCGTGATCGGCTCGTGGCGCCTCTCGCTGACCCTCACGCGGCCGATCTCGGCGCTCGATCGGGCGGCGCAGCGGATGGAGCAGGGGGAATCGGTAGAATTGCTGGTCGAGACCAGGGACGAGATCGGCCGGTTGTCGGAGAGCTTCAACCGGATGGCGGCCGGGATCGCCGAGCGCGAGAAGAGGATCACCCAGCTCGCCTTCAACGACAGCCTGACCGGCCTGCCCAACCGCGCCTATTTTCGGCAGCACCTCTCGCTCAAGCTCAAGCTTGTGGGCAAGAGCGGCGGCCTCGCTTTGCTCTGCATCGATCTCGACAAGTTCAAGGCGGTCAACGACACGCTCGGCCATCCGGTCGGCGACGAGCTGCTGCGCGCCGTCGGCACCCGCTTGATCGATGCGGTCGGCAGCGCCCTGATCGCCCGCCTGGGCGGCGACGAGTTCATCGTGATCCTGCCGCTCGACGAGGGCGAGGAGACGCCCGCCGGACTCGCCGGCAAGCTGATCGCGGTCCTGTCGGAGCCGTTCCATGTCGCGGGTCATGACTTCGAGGTCGGCGCCAGCATCGGCATCGCCTTGTCGCCCGGCGACGGAGAGGATGCCGATTCCCTGCTCAAACATGCGGATCTGGCCCTCTATCAGGCCAAGGAAGAGGGCGGCGGCACCTACCGCTTCTTCGAGAGCGAGATGAACGCGCGCGCCCAGGCCCGGCACCGTCTCGAGGCGGATCTTCGCCGCGCGATCGCCAAGGGCGAGTTCGAGCTTTATTTCCAGCCCTTGTTCGATCTCGCTTCCGGCCGGATCGGCTCGTTCGAGGCGCTGCTGCGCTGGCGCCATCCCGATCGCGGGCTGGTCCCGCCCGACGATTTCATTCCGCTCGCCGAGGAGACCGGCCTGATCGTCCCGATCGGCACCTGGGTGATCCAGGAAGCGTGCCGGCAGGCGCGCCACTGGCCGGACGACGTCCGCGTCGCGGTCAATGTCTCCTCGGTCCAGTTCCGCAAGCCGGGCCTGTCCGAGGTCATCCTGCAGGCATTGGCGGCGAGCGGCCTCGATCCGCGGCGGCTCGAGGTCGAGATCACCGAATCGATCTTCCTGGAAAGCTCCGAGGCCTTGATCTCGGTGCTCCATTCGCTGCGCGCGCTCGGCATCCGCATCGCGCTCGACGATTTCGGCACCGGCTATTCGTCGCTGAGCTATTTGCAGAGCTTCCCGTTCGACAAGATCAAGATCGACCGCAGCTTCATCCAGCAATTGCTGAGCCGCTCCGGCTCGACCGCAATCGTCCGCGCCATCACCGAGCTCGCCCGCGCGCTCGGCATGGAGACGACCGCCGAGGGGGTCGAGAATAACGACCAGCTCGACGAGCTCCGGCTGCAGGGCTGCTCCTCGGCCCAGGGCTTCCTGTTCAGCAAGCCGATCGACGCTGCGGCCGTCCGCGAGGCGCTCGCCACCTTCAACGGCGCCGAACGCCGCGACGTCGCGTGACCCGGTTCCTCCCCGCCAGTTGGCGGGGAGGAATTGAGCGCCCAAGAA
>JAYRLF010000484.1:0-2772 GCA_041905385.1 Allosphingosinicella sp. | reverse complement strand
CCCAGTCGGCATACCAGCGCCGGAAATCGGCGATCGCATCCTGCGCGCCGTAGAGCTCGATCAACCACTGCCCGACGCTGTCGTAGAGAAAATAGCCGATCCCATAGCCGACCGCGCCGCCGGCGACCGATGCAATCGTGCAGACCGCCGCGATCCGATAGGCCTTGTCCCGGTTCGCCAGGATCATCGGTACCAGCATCACGTCGGGAGGGATTGGAAAGAAGCTGCTCTCGCAGAAGGAGACGGCGGCCATGGCCGGCATGGCGCGGCGATGGCCGGCGAGCCGCAGCGTCCAGTCGTAGAGCTTTCGAAACATTCAGCGGCTCCACAGGGCCTGTTGCAGGTCGAAGCTGCCGGGCGTGCCGTGGCCGGGGCCGAGCCGCTGCGCGATCGCCGCCGCGGCCGCAGAGATCAGTAGCGACGGCAGCAGACCATAAGCGAAGCCGATCTCGGCCAGCCGCGCCGGCTCGAAATCGGCCTTTGCGGGATCGTCCGGAAGATGGATGACGAGCGGCAGTGTGCGGTCGAGCCGCCCAGCGACATGCTCCGCCTCGGCCTGTGTCCGCAGCGACTGGACGAAGAGCAGGTCGGCGCCCGCCTCGTCATAAAGATTGATCCGCTCGATCGCCGCCTCGAGGCCGAGCGCCGGCGCGGCGTCGGTGCGGGCGCTGATCCTGGTCGTGCGATGGACCCGCGCGTCGACCGCGGCCTTGATCCTGTCGATCATCGTCTCGCAGCTGTCGACGGCGCGCGACAGCGGCTGGTCCTGCGGCTTGAGTGCCAGCTGGTCCTCGATCTGCACGACATTTGCGCCGCTCCGCTCGAGCAGGCGGACCGTGCGGGCGAGGTTGTGGATGCTCCCATAGCCGCTGTCGGCATCGACGATCAGCGATGCGTCGACCCGGTCGCGGATCCGCGCGACGCTTTCGGCCAGTTCGGTGGCGGTCAGCAGCCCGATGTCCGGACGGCCCAGCAGCGCTGCGCTGAGCGCCGATCCCGCCACGAACAAGGTGCCATGGCCGGCGCAGACGGCGATCAGCGCCGACAGCGCGTCATAGACGCCGGGTACCAGCTCGAGCTTGGCCGGATCGGGCATGAGACGTGACCGCTCGCCGCCTATCGCCGCGCGCTGATGCCCGGCATGCGATGTGCCCAGGGGCGAGCGGCCTCCAGCTGATAGGCCAGCTGGAACAGCAGCGCCTCGCCGCCGACCGGGGCGGCGAATTGCGATCCGATCGGGAGGCCGTCGGCGGTCCAGTACAAGGGAACGCTCATCGCCGGAGCGCCGGCGATATTGTGAAACGGCGTGAAGCCCGCATAGTCGATCGCCCGCTCCAGCACCTGCTCGAACGGCCCGTCGCCGGAGATGAAGCCGATCGGCGGCGTCAGCCGGTCGATGACCGGCGAGAGGATCACATCCACCCGCTCCGCAGCGAACCACGGATCGTAGAGTCCCACCGCCGCCTGCAGTCTTTGCATGGCGGCGTCGCGCTCGGCCTGCGGGGTCGCCGCGATCATTTCGGCGAGCGACAAAGTGAACGGCTCGAGCTCATTGGCGTCGGGCCTGCGGCCGGTCGCCTCGGTCATCGATTGGACGAGCAGCGCCGCCGAGCTCCCGTAGAGCAGGGCGAAATCCCGCATGAAACGCTCGTCGGTCGGCCATCGCGTCGGGATCACCTCATGGCCCAGCTCGCGAACCAGCCGCACCGCGCCGGCGAGAGCGGCCCGGACATGCCGGTCGGGCGCCTTGCCGGTCAGGCTTTTCGTCACCAGCCCGATCCGCAGCCGCCGCCGCAGCGGCTCGGTGACATGGCCGATCGGCCGAAGCTGGGCCTCGGGTCCGCTGTCCTCGGTCAGCGCGAACAGGGCGGCGGAATCGCGGACCGACCGGCTCAGCACATGCTTGCCGCTCAGGTCCGAATAGGCGCGCTCGTTCCGCGTATCGAGCATCCGGCCGCGCGATGGCTTCAGCGCGAACAGGCCGCAGCACGAGCCCGGGATCCGCAGCGAGCCGCCGCCGTCGCTGCCATGGGCGACCGGGACGATGCCGGCCGCGACCGCGGCCGCCGCGCCGCCGGACGAGCCGCCGCTCGACCGCGACGGATCCCAGGGATTGCGGGTCGGGCCGTAGGCCAGCGGCTCGGTGGTCGGCAGCAGGCCATATTCGGGCACGCTCGACTTGCCGATCACGACCAGCCCGGCACGGTCGAACGCGTCGACATGGCCCTGCTGGCGGGTGAGCGGCGGGCTGTTCCGCCGCGATCTCGTGCCGGCCCGCGTCGGCAGGCCGATATAGGAATTGAGATCCTTGATCAGGAACGGGACACCGCCGAACGGGCCGGCCGGCGTCGCCGTCCGTACCTTGTCCAGCGCCCGCTCATAATCGGGCGTGACCAGGAAATTGAGCCGGGGCTGGAGCGCCTGCGCGGCCCGGATCGAGGCCTGGACGACCTCGAGCGCGCTGACCTCGCCCCGACGGATCATCGCGGCGGTCTCGGTGGCGTCGGGCCAGACCGGGCGGCGCTCGCGGCCGAATCCGATGGCCGGGGCAAAGGCCGCGGCGGCAGCGACGGTCGCGGAACCGGAAAGGAAGGCGCGGCGCGTGAGTCTTGTCATCTTGTCCCCGAATTTGAGTTTCGCGTCGCTGCAGTCGCAGCGCCGCGACCAACTCTACGAGGGGCTGGGCGCCGAAATCCGGCGCAAATTGCGACCGGGCTTCCGGAATATTTCGCGATCGACGCCGACATCGTCGCATTCGCGCGCGTTGCGGCC
>JAYRLF010000483.1:0-2782 GCA_041905385.1 Allosphingosinicella sp. | reverse complement strand
AGCTGCTGGAGCTCGCCGGCCTGGAACATCTCCATCATGATGTCCGAGCCGCCGACGAACTCGCCCTTCACGTAGAGCTGGGGCACGGTCGGCCAGTCGGAATAGTCCTTGATGCCCTGGCGGATCTCGGGATCCTGGAGCACGTCGACCGTCTCGAACGGGACGTTCAGATGATCGAGGATCGCCACCGCCCGGCTCGAGAAGCCGCATTGCGGGAACAGGGCAGTTCCCTTCATGAACAAGACGATGTCGTTATTCTTTACAATCCCGTCGATGCGCTCGCTGGTGTCGCTCATCGCTTCAAACTCCTTCACTCGGGGGCGGCGGTGGTGAGCTTCAGCGCGTGCAGCTCATTGCCCATTCGTCCGCCCAGCGCCTGATAGACGCGCTGGTGCTGCTTCACGCGCGGCATCCCCCTGAACGATTCGGCGACGACCCGCGCTTCATAATGGTCGCCGTCGCCGGCCAGATCGACGATCTCGACCGCGGCGTCCGGTATCCCCTGCCGGATCAAGCTCTCGATCTCTTCCGCCGCCATCGGCATCAGGGTCTGCCCTCACTATCCTAGTTCTGCGCCTCGATGAAATGGCGCCGCGCCTCGACCGTCTTGTGCTCGAGCGCCTGGCGGATCGCCGCCTCGTCGATCTCGACGCCCGCCGAGGTGAGGTCGCCGAGCAACTTGCGGATCACGTCCTCGTCGCCGGCCTCCTCGAAATCGGCGCGGATGACGTCGCGCGCATAGGCGTCCGACTCGGCCTCGGTCAGGCCCATCTTCTTCGCCGCCCACTGACCGAGCAGCCGGTTGCGGCGCGCGACGATCTTGAACTGCATCTCCTGATCGCGGGCATATTTGCTTTCGAATGCCCTCTCGCGGTCGTCGAACGTGGTCATGGCGGTCCTTTGCTGCTGTCGGCACCAGATAGGCGGCGGTGGGGGATGGCGCAACGGGCTACGGTCGCCGGCGAATCGCGATGCGAGGGCGGTGCGGGAAGCGGAACGTCTGGATTTCGGGCTGGCGGAAAGCGATCCTCGCTTGCCACCATGATCGTGTAGTCGACCCCCGGGCTTGCGGCAAGACCCCTGCCTTGGGCCATAGGGCTTCCCCTCGATTCGAACCAAAGAGGGAGTCGCGGTCATGCGCATAATCTTGTCGACCTACGGATCGCGCGGCGATGTCGAGCCGCTGGCCGGGCTTGGCGTCGCGTTGCAGGCGATCGGCGTGGAGGCTTTGGTGTCCTCGCCGGCCGATGCGGAGTTCGCCGCGTTGCTCGACCGCGCCGGCCTGCTTTGGGTGCCGGCCTTCATGCCGATCCACGCGTGGATCGACCAGGCGAGGCAGTCGGGCCTTCGCCTGCCCGAATTGGCCGCGAAGATGGTCCCGGCCCAATATGAGTCGCTGGCCGCAGCCGCCCGGGGCTGCGACGCGATCGTCGCAACCGGCCTGTTCCCGTCCACGGCGGCGGCGCAGCTGGTCGCCGAGAATATGGGCCTGGTCCACGTCCATGTGAACTTCTGCCCGCTCAACCTGCCGTCGCCGCACCACCCGCCAATGCCCTTTCCCGGCTGGCCGAACCCGCCGGAGATAACCGACAATCTGGCGCTGTGGGCGCGCAATTCGGAGGCGATGAACGCCTTGTTCGGCGACACGGTCAATGCGCAGCGCGCCGCGCTCGGCCTGCCGACGGTCGCCAATGTCCGGGACGCCGTCTTCACCAATCGTCCTTGGCTGGCGTCCGATCCGCTCCTCAGCCCGTGGCAGCCGACCGACCTCGTCGACACGGTGCAGACCGGCGCCTGGATCCTGCCGGACCAGCGGCCGCTCGGCGGCGAGCTGGAGTCGTTCCTCCGGGCGGGCCCGCCGCCGGTCTATGTCGGCTTCGGCAGCATGGCGATGCAGGCCGCCCCGGACGCCGCTCGGCACGCGATCGAGGCGGTCCGCGCCCACGGCCGGCGCACGATCCTCGCCCAAGGCTGGGCGCAGCTCGCCGCGATCGACGATCGCGAAGACTGCCTCGCGATCGGCGAGATCAACCAGCAGGCGCTGTTCAGCCGGGTCGCGGCCGTCGTCCATCATGGCGGCGCCGGCACCACGACGACGGCCGCCCGCGCCGGCGCTCCCCAGCTGATCGTTCCCCAGGTCGCCGACCAGCCTTATTGGGCCGGGCGCGTCGCCGCCCTCGGCGTCGGCGCCGCGCATGACGGGCCGGTGCCGAGCTTCGAGTCGCTGTCGGCCGGGCTCGACGTGGTGCTGCGGACGGAGACGCGCGAACGGGCGGCCGCTCTGGCCGGCCGGATCGATGCCGATGCCGCGCGCAGGGCCGCCAAGTTGCTCGTCACCGCAATCTCGGCGCGCGCCTAAACGGTCAGCTGCCCGGCCTCACTCGCAGCGCATCGTCGGCCGGTAGACCTGCATGGCATTGGTGCCGGAATTGCCGCCAAGCGTGATTCCGCCGCCGGGCAGGAAGATGCGGCCGCCGATCACCGCGCTTCCCTTGAGGCCATGGATCGCGATCGGGAGGTTGGGCAGGCTGGTCCAGCGGTCGGCGCGGGGATCATAGCCGTAGACGGTGGGGGTCAATCCGAGCACGTGGGTTCGCTCGCCCTCGCCGCCAAACACGAACAGGCAGCCGGCATGGACAGCGCCGGTAATGCCGCCGCGCGGCGCCGGCAGCGGCGCGCCCCGGCTCCAGCGGCGGGTCGTGGGATCGTAGATCTCGACCACGTCGACCCGTTCGGCCATGGCGCCAGGCCCGGTCCGGCCGCCGACGACGAAGATCCGGCC
>JAYRLF010000048.1:0-15916 GCA_041905385.1 Allosphingosinicella sp. | reverse complement strand
GATCATGCGGTTGGAATGCAGCGGGCCGGGAATCGCCGTGAGCGACACCCGGCCCGGGATCGCCAGGGCTGCCAGCCCCCCGATCAGCGCGGCGATCGCCCGATCCTCTAGCGCAGCGCGATCCGTTGCGGTCTTCGGTAGACTACGTAGCCGATCGAGAACGGCCATTGCCGGCACTTGGTCCGGCTCCTAAGGGCGCGACATGACCGAACCTGAAGACTGCCGGTCCATGGCCGAAGTGCGCGCCGGCGTGGACGAGATCGACGAACGAATCGTCGCCCTGCTGGGGACGCGGATGCGCTTCATCGCCGCCGCCGCCCGGATCAAGCCGCGGCGCGACCAGGTCCGCGACGAAGAGCGCAAGGCAGCGGTGATCGCCCATGCCCGCGACGTGGCCGCGCGCGTCGGATTCCCGCCGGACGTGGCGGCGCGGCTCTACGATCAGCTCATCGAGGCCTCGATCGCGCACGAGCTCGAGCGCTTCGATGCGCTCGAGAGTCAGGACCCCACCGCCGCCACCGACCTTTGACCTCCGTTGGGGTCTCGACGACGCTGTTTTTGCGCACTAAGGTAACCGGTGTCATAAGAAGGGGGAGAGGCGAGTGCGTGTGACCAGGCGAGAGCTTATCGGGGCCGGCATGGCCGGCGCCACGGCCGTGACCCTGCCGCAAGCCGGGGCTTTCGCGGTCCAGCCGAATCGGCCGGAATGCCCGCCCGAACCGGGCCTGCAACGCTGGCGGCGCGGCCACGACAATCAGCGCATCGCCGACCTCGGCAATGGCACGTTCCTCAATCCGGTCATGTCCGGCGATCATCCCGATCCCACCATCCTCAAGGACGGCGCCGATTACTACATGACCTTCTCGACCTTCGATTCCTATCCGGGCCTCGTCATCTGGCATTCGCGAGACCTGGTGAACTGGCGGCCGGTGACGGCGGCGCTGACCCGCAATATCGGATCGGTCTGGGCGCCGGAACTGTGCAAGCACGATGGCCGCTACTACCTCTACATTCCGGCACGCACGGAGACCTATCGCTCGAGCTATGTCAGCTGGGCCGACCGCATCACCGGTCCGTGGAGCGACCCGATCGATCTGCGCCTTCCCGCCCATATCGATCCTGGCCATGCCGTCGGCGAGGATGGCTCGCGCTGGCTGTTCCTGTCGGGCGGGGATCGCGTGCGGCTGACCGACGACGGCCTCGCCACGATCGGCGCGCCCGAGCATGTCTATGATCCCTGGCGCTATCCGGAGGACTGGGTGGTCGAGGGCTTCGCGCCGGAGGGACCCAAGATCACCCGGCATGGTGGATATTTCTATCTGATCACGGCGGTCGGCGGCACGGCCGGTCCGCCGACCGGGCATATGGTGATCGCGGCCCGCTCGCGCTCGATCAACGGACCCTGGGAGAATTGCCCGCACAACCCGTTGGTCCGCACCGTCAGCCGCGACGAATATTGGTGGTCGCGCGGCCACGCGACCCTGGTCGAGGGTCCGGGCGGTCAATGGTGGACCGTCTATCACGGCTTCGAAAAGGACTATTGGACGCTCGGCCGGCAGACCCTGCTCGACCGTGTCGAGTGGACCGAGGACGGCTGGTTCCGGATGACGGGCGGCGACCTGTCGCAGCCGATGCCGAAGCCCGCCGCGAGCCGGGGCGAGTCGCATGGCCAACCATTGTCGGACGACTTCCGCACGCTCGCGCTCGGCAGCAAATGGAACTTCTTCAAGCCGAGTGCCGATGAGACCGGTCGGGCGCGGGTGGAGGGTGGCCGGCTGGTGCTGCAGGCCCGGGGGACCGCGCCGAGCAGCTCGTCACCGTTGCTGCTGATCGCGGGCGACACGTCCTATCGGTTCGAATGCGACATCGAGATTGACGCCGGCACGACGGCGGGCTTGATCCTTTTCTATGACGAGCGGCTCTATTGCGGCCTCGGCTTCGATTCCCGCCGCTTCGTCACCCATCAATATGGCATCGAGCGCGGCCGACCAGCCAATCCGCACGGGCAGAGGATGCGGATGCGCGTGACCAACGACGCCCATGTTGTGACCTACGACACCAGCGACGATGGCGGCCGCACCTGGCGCCGGTTCGATCGCGGCATGGAAGTGTCGGGCTATCACCACAATGTCCGCGGAGGTTTCCTGATGCTGCGGCCAGGCCTCTATGCGGCGGGGCAGGGGGCCGCGCGCTTCTCGAACTTCACTTTCCGGGCGCTGTGATGCTCGCGGTGTCTGCGTCGGTCGGCCCAATTCGCGTAGTGCGAAGCGGCCCGCGGTCGCTAACCCCAATCGACGATCTAACCTCTTGCTTTGGGGCGCGCTCGAAGATTATCTAATTGCCGTTGACACCGGTAGCATCGTTACCAGATGACACCGGTATCATCGTCGGAGAACCGCAAAACCGGCGCGACGGGGAGAGGGAGGAACCATGTCCAGCATTCGCAAGACGTCTTTCGTTGCATCGGCCTCATTTGGCACGATTGTCGCCGCTATGGGCGCTTCGCCCGTGCTGGCTCAGTCGAATGCTTCCGCGGGTACGCCGCCTCTGGCGGTCACAGCCGCTTCGCAGGCGCCAATGGAAGAAATTCAGCTCGCGTCGCAGGATGATGCCGTTTCGACGGCCGGGGACGATGATTCGATCGTTGTCACAGGATTCCGCGCATCGCTGCGCAGCGCCGTCAATCAGAAGCGCAATTCCAACCAGATCATCGACGCGATCACGGCCGAGGACATCGCCGATTTCCCCGACGCGAACCTTGCCGAGTCGATCCAGCGCCTCCCGGGCGTCTCGATCGATCGCGACAATGGCGAGGGCCGCTCGATCACGGTGCGCGGCCTTGGCGGCGATTTCCAGATGACCCGACTCAATGGCGCCGACGCGCAGAATGTCGCGGGCGGCAATCAGTCGGACGCCGGCGCCAATCGCAGTCGCGGCTTCGACTTCAACACGTTTGCGTCTGAACTGTTCAGCAACATCCGCGTCACCAAGACAGTGGCTGCGGAGAATGACGAAGGCTCGCTCGGCGCGATCATCGACCTTACGACCGGCCGGCCGCTCGCTTTCGAGTCGAGCCGGATCCTGCTCGGCGCCGAAGCCGAATATCGTGAAAATGGCGACAGCTGGAATCCCCGGCTGACCGGACTGGTCTCCCACCGGTTCAGCGACAGTTTCGGCATCCTCGCTTCGGTTGCCTATCAGGAGCAGGAACAGCAGATCGACTCCTACCGGCGATCGAGCGGCCAGTTCGAATATACCTATCGCAACTCCCAGCTGAACGGTGTCACGCCGCCGACCTTCGGTTTCGCTCGTCCGGGCGGCAGCGGCCTGACCTTCGGATCCGATCCGGCAGCTTACGCGCTGGTGACGCCGACCACCATCATTCCGGCGCTCCCGTCAATCGGTCGGCAGGATCTGTCCTACGACCGGCTCGGCGCGACATTCACGATGCAATATCGGCCGAGCACGCGGACCGAGGTGGTCTTCGACGCGGTCTATTCGCGCTACGACCAGGAAAGCACGACCAACGGCATCACCACGATCGGCCTCAACCGCAACGGGACCAACGCGCGCGTCCTCCAGAATACGCTGCGGGCGCCGAACACGGCCAACGGACTCGCCGATCGGCTGGCGCTCTATCCGCGCTGCGTGCCGAGCGCGACGACCGATTGCGGCGGCACGACCCTCGTCCCCGGCACGCGCGACAGCTTCAACGCACGCAACCTCAATCCGTTCGATTATTACAATTGGTCGGGGTCGCCGGGCTTCATCCCGAGCGCCAACCAGACGGCGTTTCACGAGCAACTGGTCGGCCGTCCCAACACGCAGATCCGGCAGGCCAATGTCAATTCGGCCGGCCAGGCCGACTATCTCGTGCTCGACAATGTCGACTGGCGCAGCTCGGCCGACGCCCAATATGGCCGCACGCAATTCTATCAGGGCACGCTCAATTTCCGACAGGACATGGGCGACAATCTTCGCGCCGAGGCGACGATCGGCTGGTCGCGATCCGAATTCCGGGGGACCGGCCTGCTCGCCGAGTTCAACGCGATCGATGTCGACGGCTATACGTTCGACGAGCGTGGCGATGGGATCATGCCGATCTTCGACCCCGGCTTCGATGTCGCCAATCCGCAGAGCTGGTCCCTGGTGAAGGGTCTTTCGACGATCCGCTATTTCAACACGATCGTGAACAACGAATTCAAGGTCGCGCGGCTGAACTTCGCCTGGGATCTGAGCTCGTCCTTCGTGCTCCGGTTCGGCGGCACCTGGAAGCAGTTCGACTTCGACAGCGATCAGGGCCGCCGCAGCCAGGATATCGAAGCGGTCAATCCAACCCTGCTCGAGGCCGGCGTTCCGATCACCGATCTCGGCCGCACGATCGGCTTCGGCCAGGGGCTGAACGTTTCCCAGGGAACGCCGACCAGCATGTTCGTGCCGGATCTGGATGCTTTCCGGAGCGTGTTTGGCATCGACTGCAACTGCGTCAATCAGTGGGGCGATTTCCGCGCGGTCGTGGACGGGCGCCAGCGTAACGCGGTCAGCGAAACCGACCTGTCGGGCTTTCTTCAGCTCGATTACGACATGACGCTGTTCGGCAACCCGCTGCGCGGCAATGTCGGCGTCCGTGTCGCCCGCACCGAGGTGACCGGCAACGGCAATGTCGGCGGCACCGACGGTTCGCTCGGCATCCCGGTCCGCGCCACCAATACCTACACCGACTGGCTGCCGTCGCTGAACGCGGTTTACGAGCCGATGCCCGGCTTCCTGATCCGGTTCGCGGCGTCCAAGACCATCTCGCGGCCGCAGCTTTCGAGCCTGACGCCTGGCACGACGGCTTATGCGAGCGGTCTCAACGCGAACGGCACTGCACCGGCAATCACGGTCGGAAACCCCTATCTGAGTCCCTTCCGTTCGAACAATCTCGACCTCAGCTTCGAACATTATTTCGGGGACGGCGGCCTGATCGGCATCGCCTTGTTCTACAAGGACCTGGCGAGCTTCCCGCAGCAGATCGCCGGGGAGGCGCCGCTCTCGGCCGTGTTCCAGCCGGAGATCTACCAGCAACTGCTGTCCCTGATGACCAGCCCGACGCTGCGCGCCTACACCGAGGCTGGCGGCGTTTGGGCGGTCCGTCAGTTCCAGGATGCGCCGGGCGGCACGATCAAGGGTATCGAGATCAACGTGCAGAACGACTTCGGCTTCATCAGCGAGGCGTTCCGCAACTTCGGCATCACCGCCAATTATACCTATATCGATTCGGAGCTGACCTATCTGACGGGGACGACTCTCGGTACCCGCCAGGGCCAGGCGGCGCCGACCGCGGCGAACAGCTTCGCCGAAGGACCGTTCCTCAACACCTCGCCCCATGCCGTCAACGCGACCCTCTATTATGAAGACGAGCGCTTCTCTGCGCGTGTGTCCGCGGCTTATCGGTCGCGCTACGTCAATCGATTCCCGCTGTCCGCGGGCACCTGCTCGGTCGGCACCACCACCAATGGCGGCGGCCCGTGCAACTCGCCCGTGGTGGCGGACTTCGGCTATACCGAGGATACGCTCAACGTCGACGCCGCGCTCGCCTGGAGCGTGACCGACCGGCTGCGGCTGACGCTCGAGGCGCGCAATCTTACAAACCAGCCGCAATATCGCACCATGTACGAGGCCAACCCGGTGACCCAGACCTATGCCAGCACCGGTCGCATTGTGACCGCCGGCGCGCGCGTCGTCTTCTGACGGTGCCACGAGGGCGACTCGTCATGAAGAAGCGGATGGCGATCCGGTTGACGGCCTTCTCGCATATGGTAGCTGCACTGGCGTTCGCGGTAGCAAGTGTCGGCTGCGTCGCCGCGGACGCATCGGTCCAGGCGCCCGCACGCGCCGCCGCGACGCCGGCTTTCCCAGGCGCGGAGGGCGCGGGGGCGCTCTCGCTCGGTGGACGCGGCGGGCGTGTCATCCGGGTCACCAATCTCGACGATAACGGCCCCGGTTCGCTGCGCGCGGCCGTCGAGGCCGAAGGGCCGCGCACAATCATCTTCGATATCGGCGGCACGATTCGCCTCAGCCGGCCGCTGGTCGTCCGCAATCCGCGCATCACGATCGCCGGCCAGACCGCGCCGGGCGGCGGCATCACCGTTCGCGATTACGTTTTCGAGATTGCGGCCGACGATGTCGTGGTTCGCTACATCCGTGCCCGGCTCGGCGACGTTAGTCGGGTCGAGAGCGATGCCTTCACGATCAGCCGCGGCCGGCGCATCATTGTCGACCATGTCTCGGCGAGCTGGTCGGTCGACGAGACCCTGTCGGCGGGATCGGCCTATCGCACGCCGGCGGACGACCTTCGCGACGTTACCGTGCAATGGTCGATCATCTCGGAATCGCTGCGCCGCTCGGTCCATGCGAAGGGCGAGCATGGTTACGGCAGCCTGTTGCGCGGCAGCCGCGGCGCGCGCATGTCCTTCCACCACAATCTCTGGGCGCATCACCAGACCCGGATGCCGAGGCCCGGCAATTATCTGACGCCGCCTAGCGATCCGGAGGGCGCCTTCTACGATTTCCGCTCGAACGTCTTCTACAATTGGGCGGGTCGGCGCCCCGGCTACAACGCCGATTCCGGGGACAAGGCGTCTCATGTTCGCTACAATTTCATCGACAATGCTTATGTCCGCGGTCCGAACAGCCGCAGCGCGCTCGCTTTCGAGGAACAGAATCCGATCGCGCGCGCCTATTTTGCCGGCAACAGCATGGATGGCGTGATCCCGGCCGACCCTTGGAGCCTCGTGATCGGGCGGTCCGACCCCGGCTATCGGCTGGCCGAGCCGGTTCTTATGCCCGCGATCGCCGCCGATCCCGCACCGCGCGCCTTTGAGCGGGTCTTGACTGGGGCAGGGGCCTCGATGCGTCGCGATGCGGTCGACGCGCGCATCGTCGAAAGTGTCCGCACGCGGGCCGGCGCGCTGATCGACAGCCAGGACGAGGTCGGCGGATGGCCCGCTTTGGATGCGGGACGCCCCTGGACCGACAGCGACGGCGATGGGATGCCGGACGACTGGGAAAGACGGAATGGCCTCGATCCTCGCGACCCGGCGGATGGTAATGCCGATCGGAATCGCGACGGGTTCACGAATCTGGAGGAATGGCTCGCCGACCTGGCACGAGGCGCCGGCGCCTGATCAAGGCCCGAGCAACAACCTGGGGGCCCTCCCCCAAACTTGATCCTCCCCGAAGCGCCAGGCGGACGGGAGGATCTTTTTCATCAGGCCGGCGGCGGTCCGTCGGACTGTCGCCGGATCATCTCGAAATCGAGCTGGCGATGGGGGGCTTCCGGCTCCTCGCCGGCGCGGCGCCGCCTGATCATGTCGGCCAGCATCGTCACCGCTTCGTCCGACATCGCCGCGACCGGCTGGCGGATCGTGGTCAGCTCCGGCCAGATCGTGGTCGCGAGCGGCGTGTCGTCGAAGCCGCAGACCGAAAGTTCGGCCGGAACGTCGATATGGTAACGATGCGCGGCTGCGATCGCCGCTGCCGCCATGTCGTCGTTGCTGGCGAAGATCGCGGTCGGCCGGGGGTCCAACGCGAGCAGATAATCGGCCGCCTCCAGCCCCGATCGATAGGTGAAATTGCCATTTGCGATCAGCTCGGCATCCTCGGCGATCCCCGCCTCGGCCAGCGCGGCGCGATAGCCCTGCAGCCGCAGACCGCTCGAGGCATGGTTGGGGCGGCCCGTGATGAACGCGATGCGTTTATGGCCGAGTTTGACGAGGTGCCGCGCCATCTCCTGAGCGGCGGCGAAATCGTCGACGCCGATCGAGGCCAGCGTCGGCGCCAGCCGGGTCGACCCGGTCGCGACCACTGGCGTTCCAGCCTCGCGGAGCCGGGTGACCAGGGTCCTGGCGTCGCCGAGCGGCGGCGGCAGGATCACGCCGTCGAGCCGCGCCGCGATCAAGGCGTCCGCGGCCGCCGCCTCATTCGAGCCTTCGCCATGACGCATCACGATCAACTGGGCGTTGATCCGGCTGCACCGCTCGAGCGCACCGATCAGGAACTCGGCGAGATAGGTTGGGCTGGGGATCCGATAGAGAATGCCGATGCGGATCACCGCGCCGCCGGCAAGCGTTCGGGCGGCGGCGTTCGGCGCATAATTGAGTTCGCGGATCGCGTCCTCCACACGCGTGCGCGTGTCCGGGCGAACCGACGGCTCGCCGTTGATCACGCGCGAGACCGTCATCGGCGAGACGCCGGCGTGGCGCGCGACGTCCTGGAGGGTGAGGGCGCCGGTCCGCCTGCCGGAAGGGGGGCGAGTCATGGTCTGCCAAGCAACGCTTTCAGGCGGACCTGTCAAGAATGCGGGCGATATCTGGATTGCGGAATGGCGGCGGGCGATGGAGCCGGGCCCACCGCGAACGGCACGGCCCGGCTCACGATCGTGGCCACTCCCCAAAAGGAGACGATCGCGCAGATCAGACTAGTCCTTCGCGCGCGCCGTACCAGTTCGGGAAATTACGCATGCGTAACCAGGAACTCCTGCGCCCGTTGCGACGTCCCGCCTGCAGCACAGCACGGCCAGCCGCACCAAGCTGAACCTCAGCTTACAGCGGCGGAACGCCGCCTCCGCCCCTCTGGTTGATCCGCGGACGACATGCCGCCGTGCCGATCCTGGCGCTTGGGCATCCGTCGGACAAAAGTAGGGGAGTGTTGACGATGAGAAACAGATATTTCGCGCTGACCTTGGCGTGCGCGGCGATGGTCGCGGGCGGTCAGGCGATCGCCCAGGGTCGGGGCGGCGGCCATGGCGGTGGTCATGGTGGCGGCATGGGTGGCGGCATGGGTGGTGGCATGGGCGGCTCGATCGATCGCGGCGGCTTCGGCGGCCGGATGGATTCCAGCCTTGGTGCCTAGATGCGCCGCGACCGGCTCGACCGCGAGCTGCGTGCGGAGCCGCGCGCCAATGCCCGGATCAACAGCCGCGCCATGGATCGCGCGTCGGATCGGGCGCGGCTTCGCGCCAACGAGCGCAGCGCCGTGCGGACTCGCACGGTTCCCGTCGACCTGGACGGCGATGGCGTGATCGACGATCGCGTGCCGCGCGCCAATGCGCGCCTCAACAGCCGCGCCATGGACCAGGCATCGGATCGGGCCCGGCTTCGCGCCAATAGCCGCAGTGCGGTGCAGACGCGAACCGTGCCGGTCGACCTGGACGGCGACGGCGTCATCGACGGTCGCGTTCCGCGGGCCAGTGCGCGCCTCAGCAGCCGCGCCATGGACCAGTCCGCGCAACGTGCCCGGCTGCGAGCGAACGCAGGCAGCGCGGTACGGACCCGCGTCGTCCCGCCCGATCGCGACGACGATTAAGCCGTAGTCGGGGCCGTTCGGACCGATCCGGATAATCACGTACAGCCAGGCGCCCTTTATTGGCCCATAGCTGGCGTGATGACCGGGGGATCGAACGGCCTGATGGGACCTGACGAGTATCGCGCATTCGCGCGTCGCTGCCGGATGCTTGCGAACGGGATCAACGATCGCGAGGCGATCGACGCATTGCTGTCGCTGGCCGACGAGCATGAAGCTAAGGCTGCGCTGCCGCCGTCCGATTGTGGCGGCCCGGCGATCCCGGCCGAATAGCGGGCCTCAGCCCGCCTTCTTCTCCAGCGCGTAGGGCGCCACGCCTTCGCCGAGAAACGGATTGTTGCGCTCGCGCAGCGCCGCCGCCTCATCGTCGTAGAGGAAGGGGAGGAAGGCGAGCCGGACGCCCCGGGTCATCTTCGTCGCCTCGTGCAGCAGGCCGCAGGAGAAGACCACGGCCCCGCCGGTCGGCGCGCGATAGGTTCGATCCCCATATTCCGGAAAGCGCAGGTCGCCGCCCTCATAGTCCTCGGCGTTGAGGTTGATCGTCACCGCGAAGCGGCGATGCTCGGTCGACTTGGTCGTGTTGTCGCGATGCGGACGGAAATGCCCGCCGTCCTCGGCGCGGTAGCAGCCGATCAGATAGCGCTCCATCCGCGTCGCCCGGAACTGGAACGACCGCTCCACCATCGGCAGCAGTGCTTCCATGATTCGGCCCTGGATCCGGCGCCGCAGCGCCTCGTCCTCGACCATGCGGTCGCGCCGGATCTTCTGCCGGGGATCGAACAGCACCTGCGACTTGCCGTCGACGTCGCGCATGAAGCCCGATTCCTCGTCGCCGCACTCGCGATGATAAGCGATCAGTGTCTCGCACAAATCGGCATCGAAGACGCGCGGCACCATCACCACCGGCGCCCAATCGGGGGCGGCCATGTCCGCGATCTGCGCCTTCAGCGCCGCGATCGCCGCCTCGCCGTCGCTGATCCGGAACCGCTCGACAACGCGCAGCGTGCGATCGAGGACGAGCCAGTGCGGCAGATAGCGCCCGCTGTCCTCGCCGGCGGCGCCGAACAAGCGACTGACTGAACGGTCATAATCCAGGAAATAGCGAATGCCGGGAAGCGCGGTCCGGATCCGTTTCCCGGCCGCATCGGCCGGATCCACCGTAACTCCGAAGAAGCAGGCCGCGACATCGTCGAACAGGTCGCGATGGGCGATCACCTGCGCGATCGCGGCGGCGCAGCGCGCCTGGCCGGCCGAACCGAACAGCAGCATCAGCACTGGCCGGCCGGCGATCGTCTCGAAGGCATAGGAAGGATTACCGTCGAGCGCCGGCGCGTGGAAAAAGGGCGCAGGTTGGCCGGGCAGGAGCAGTCGGTTCGGGGTCGGCTGAGTCATCGCAGCGATTATCCGTTGGCCGGCCCGGCCCGGCAAGAGGAGCCTGCGAGCAGGTCGGCCCTCGCCCCGCGGTCGACAAAAACTAAACTAGATTAAGAACTTGGCGCCACGCTTCATTAAATGAAATCTAACGCGATCCGTTTATGAAGCCGGAGCTGTGGACACCGGGGGGCGTCGAAAAGATATGCGGGAAAAACTGGGCAGGCGCTGCGGCGCTTTTCTGACGCGGTTGCGCAAGGACGCTGCCGGCAACACGCTGGCGATCGTCGGAGCCGCGCTGATTCCGCTGACGGCGATGATCGGCTCGGGCATCGACATGAGCCGCGCCTATATGGCCAAAACCCGGATGCAGAGCGCCTGCGACGCCGCGGCGCTCGCCGGGCGGCGCATCATGCAGAACGACACGCTCACCACGGCGGTCACCAACGAAGCCACCCGTTTCTTCCGCTACAATTTCCCGCAGGGGCTCTACCAGACCGCCAATTTCACCCCGGTCGTGACCAGGCCGAGCGCCGGCACGGTTCGCGTCACCGCCTCGACGACCATCCCGACCGCGGTGATGCGGATGTTTGGCTTCACCTCCTTGCCGATCGAGGTCACCTGCGACGCCAGCCTATCCTATGTAAACACCGACATCATGCTCGTGCTCGACACGACCGGTTCGATGGACCAGGACGTCAACGGCAATTCCACCTACAGCAACAATGACAAGAAGATCACGGCGCTGCGCAATGCCGTGATGGCCCTCTATGACGAGCTTCGGCCGATCCAGACCCAGCTCGAGAATGCGAATTTGCGGCTGCGCTATGGCGTGGTTCCCTATTCGAGCACGGTGAATGTCGGCCATCTCATCCGCGGCGTGAATCCGGATTATATTTCGAACCACGTCGAATATCAGACGCGCGTCGCCCGTTTCGACGATCCTGAGGTTGACTATGTCGGGACTGAGCAGTCGCCGCAGACCGCCGTTTCCCAGACCTATACCAGCACGCTGACCCAGGACGAATGCGACAAATATGGGCGCAACGTCAGCTTCTCGGGCTTCTCGCCGAGCGCGACCACTGGCGGCGGGCCGGCGCCGGCGGCGACCTGGGTAAGGACTTTCTCCAACAACGAGGCGGAGGGCACCGACTGGGGCTGGTCCGGCGCGGGCGACACGAGCGGCACCAGGCGTTCCTGCCGCCGCCGCTACGTTCAGACCAACACGACCTATACCGCGGTCACCACCTATGAATCGAGCGGCTGGACATACGAGAACGAATCGATCGACGTCAGTCAGTACAAACTCGGCAATTCGGTCCGCATCGCCTCGAACGACGATGGCGAGTCGGCGACCAGCGGCAATTTCGACCCGCTCGAGGTCGCCGCCAATTCCGACGGCGAGAACGGGACCAATGTCAGCTGGGACGGCTGCATCATCGAGCGCGATACGGTTTCGACGATAACGAGCACGTCCGGCTATGCGATTCCGAGCGGCGCCTACGATCTGAACGTGAACCTGATCCCGAACGACGATGCGACCCGTTGGCGCCCCTTTTTCCCCGAGATCGTCTATCGGCGCTCGGCGGGAAGCAGTTCCGCCTCCTCGGGAACGCAGATGTCGAGCCTGGACGAAGGCTATTGGGCCTGCCCGACCGAGGCCCGCCGGCTGGCCGCCTTCAACCGCGGTAATATGGAATCCTACGTTCAGTCGCTCAATCCGATCGGGGGCACCTATCACGACATCGGTCTGATCTGGGGCGCCCGGATGATTTCGAACGGCGGCATCTTCTCGGACAGTCCCGACGTCTTCAACGGCATGCCCGTCGCGCGCCACCTGATCTTCATGACCGACGGTCAGCTCGCGCCGAACTGCGATTCCTATACGGCCTACGGGATCGAGCAGAATGACCGGCGCATCACCAATTCGAGCAGCTGCACCGACCAGTATAACCGTCATTTGCAGCGCTTCCGGATGGTCTGCAACGCGATCAAGGGCATGAATGTCTCGGTCTGGGTGATCGCCTTCGGCACCAGCCTGAGCGCGGACATGTCCAGCTGCGCCAGCAACGCCAACCAGGCGTCGACCGCGACCAACTCGACGACGCTGATCCAGCGCTTCCGCGAGATCGGCAGCAATATCGGTGCGCTGCGCCTCACCCAGTAGAGCGCGCGCGCCGATCGTTTCGCGCGCGCTAAGGGATATTTCTTAGGGGAAGACCGCACCCCCGTTGCTCAGTCGAATCTAACAAGCGACCGCTATTTCTCTTGGAATCCTTCCTCCAGGAGCCTCCGAGACGTGATCGGCAGATCGACCGCGGCGCGCTGCGCCGGTTTTCTTGCGCGCCTGCGGCGCGACGCCAAGGGCAACACGCTGGCGATCGTCGCTGCCGCTTTGATCCCGCTCAGCGCGATGATCGGCTCCGGCGTCGACATGAGCCGCGCCTATATGGCGAAGACGCGCTTGCAGAGCGCTTGCGACGCCGCTGCCTTGGCCGGCCGCCGGGTCATGCAGAACGACACGGTCGACACCAATGTCCGCACCGAGGCGAACCGCTTCTTCCGCTACAATTTCCCGGTGGGCCTGTATCAGTCCGTGGCCTTCACGCCGGTGGTCACCCGGCCGGAATCGGGCACGGTCCGAGTCGAGGCGAGCACCACGATTCCCACCAGCGTGATGCGGATGTTCGGCTTCGCCAGCCTTCCGCTCGAGGTGAGCTGCGACGCGTCGCTCAACTTCGTCAACACCGACATCATGCTGGTGCTCGACGTGACCGGCTCGATGAACGAGGACGTGAACGGCAACACCACCTATGACGCGGCGAGCCGGAAGATCAGCGGCCTGCGCACCGCGGTGCTCGCGCTCTACGACGAGTTGCGTCCGGTCCAGACCCAGCTCGAGCAGAACGGCCTGCGGCTGCGCTATGGCGTGCTTCCCTATTCGAGCACGGTCAACGTCGGAAATCTGATTCGCCAGGTGAATCCCGATTATCTCGCCGATCATGCCGACATTCCGACGCGCGTCGCGCAATTCACCCAGCCATTCGCCGAATATGTTCCGGAGTCGCAGCCGCCCTCCGCGCCGGTCCAGCAGGTCTTCTCGAGCGCGATCTCGCAGAGCAATTGCGACAAATATGGCCGCAATGTCTCTTTCAGTGGCTTCAGCCCGAGCGCGACCGCTGGCGGCGGGCCGGCACCGGCGATGACCTGGACGCGGACCTTCTCCAACAACGAGACGCAAGGGGCCGATTGGGGCTGGGCCGGATCGGACACCAGCGGCACGACCCGATCGTGCCGGCGCTGGTACGTCCAGACCAACACCACCTACCAGACCGTCTATCGCTACCGCAGTGCCGGCTTCACCTATCAGAACGATTCGATCGACGTCAGCCGCTACAAGCTCGGCGAGCCGGTCCAGATGGCCACCGACGGCGCGGGCGACTCCGCCACCAGCGGCCCCTTCGATCCGCTCGAGGTCGCCGCCAATTCCGACGGCGAGGCCGGTCGGAGCGTGCAATGGGGCGGCTGCATCGTCGAGCGCGAGACGGTGCCGACGATCACCGCCACGTCCGGTTATACGATCCCGGACCGAGCCTATGATCTCGACGTCGACTTGATCCCCCATGACGAGGAAACGCGCTGGAAGCCCTTTTTCCCGGAGCTCGTCTATCGGCGCACCGCTGGTTCCGACTCCGCCTCGAGCGGAACCCTGATCACCAGCCTCGACGAAGGCTATTGGGCCTGTCCGTCCGAGGCGCGCCGGCTGCAGGCCTGGAGCCGCACCCAGGTCGAGACCTATGTCAACCAGCTGCGTCCGGTCGGCGGCACCTATCACGACATCGGTATGATCTGGGGCGCGCGGATGATCTCGAGCGGCGGCATCTTCGCCGACAGCCAGCCGACCTTTAACGGCATGCCGGTGTCGCGGCACCTGATCTTCATGACCGACGGCCAGCTCGCGCCCAACTGCAACACCTATACCGCCTACGGCATCGAGCAGAATGACCGGCGCGTGACCGACAGCAGCAGCTGCTCCCAGCAATATGAGCGCCATCTGCAGCGCTTCCGGATGATGTGCAACGCGGTGAAGGGCATGAACGTGTCGGTCTGGGTGATCGCCTTCGGCACCAGCCTGAGCGCGGACATGTCGAGCTGCGCCAGCAACGCCAACCAGGCTTCGACCGCCGGCAGCTCGACCGCCCTGATCCAGCGCTTCCGCGAGATCGGCAGCAATATCGGCGCGCTCAGGCTGACCCAGTAGAGATTGCTAGCGCACCGCCTGTGCCACCATCGCCTTCAGCGTCTGGGCATCGTCGATCGCGTGCCCGTCGATGTCGTTGTTGAAATAGCACCAGACGGGCCGGCGATTGCGCGCCTGGGCGACGATCCAGTCGGTCCAGGACAGCAGCTGCTCGTCCGGATAGCGGCCGTGATATTTGCCGCTCGTGCCATGGAAACGGACATAAGCGAGCCTGCCGGTTGCGATCCGTTCGGTCGCGGAGCCCGGCATGTCATGGACACAGAAACCTGCGCCATGTCGGTCGAGCAGCGCGAAGGTCTCGGGCACGTACCAGCTCGGTTCGCGAAACTCGAACACGCTCGCCACATCCTCAGGGAGCAGCTCGAGAAATGTCTCGAGCCGTTCGAGGTTGATCCGGAAGCGCGGCGGCAGCTGAAAGAGGATCGGCCCGAGCCGGTCGCCGAGCGCCCGGAACGGCGCCATCATCCGCCGCAGCGGCTCCTCGCAATCCTTCAGTTTCTTCGCCTGGGTCAGGAAGCGGTTCGCCTTGACCGCATAGCAGAAGCCCGGCGGTGCCTGGGCGCGCCAGGCCTCGAACGTCTCCGCCTTGGGCAGTCGGTAGAAGCTGTTGTTGATCTCGACCGTATCGAAATGCTCGGCATAGAAGGCGAACCAGCGCCGCTGGGGCAGGCCCTTCGGATAGAAGCGCTCGCGCCAATGACGGTAGTTCCATCCCGAGCAGCCGATGCGTATCTGATCCATCGGAGCCGGAACGATAAGCCGGCGTCGCCGGTTTCCCTTTCATGCAAAGACTGGTGCAGGCGGCCCCGATTGCTATCACGGTCAGCGTGATCGTCTTCCTGGTCGCCATGATGTTCAACGCGGTACCCCAGCCGTCGGCCGACGACGGGCCGGCGCCGAGCACGCGCGAAATCGAGGCCGCGCTCGGCCGCACGCGCC
>JAYRLF010000482.1:0-2788 GCA_041905385.1 Allosphingosinicella sp. | reverse complement strand
GGACGGCGGCGCCGTTCTGAAGCAGGTCGTCGGCGTCGAGCTTGGACTGGTCGGTCGGAACGGTGGTCGAGCGATATCCCGTCGATTGGATCGCGCCCTGGATGGTGAGCGCGCCGCCGATATTGCCGTCGAGCGCAACGCCGACCGCGTTCAATCCGCGCACGCCGATCGCGCCGCTCAAGGCGACATTGCCGGTCACGTCATTGGCGCGAATGCCGACACTGTTGTTGCCGAGGACGTCGACATTGCCGGTGCTGCTTAGCGAACCGGCCAGTCGGCTCTCGACCGAGATGGCGGCGCTGTCGTTACCTTCGACCGCGATTCCCGCGCTGGTGATGTTACCGGTGAATGTCCCGCCCGGGGCGACGCGGATGCCAAAGCGATTGCTCCCCTGTGCGAACATCCCATCGAGGTCGCCGTCATTGTCGCTGTCCGTCGCAGTGAAGGTTTCGTCGACGCCGATCGCGCCAGTATTGGAAATCGAGCCCGTCAAACCGGGGTTGACGAGAATACCGGTCGCATTGTTGGCGCCGGTGATCGAGATCGTGCCTTCGACCTTGACATTGTTGTTGCTGTTCAGCGTGACCGCCGTCCCGCCGGTCGGCGCGACCGAGCCGCCACTGGCGATGCGGATGTCGTCGGGCTGGCCGTTATTGGCGGTCGCCGTCGTGACCGGATTGGTCACCTTGGTGCTGATCACGGTCTCAGCATGGACCGCGGAGAGGGCGGCGACGGCAAAGGGGGTCAGACAGGTACAGGCAAGCAGACGACGCATTCACACTTTCCTCTTTTCTGAAGCCGCCAGGCCCCCGCCAGCAGCGATCGTTTCGGTGGGTTGACGGCACCGCCGCCCCGATCCCGCACCGCGAAAAGAGGATTTTTTATGTGGCGCGCTTTTCGCCCGGTCTGCGTGGCCCGCGTTCAGCGGCGCCATGCCACGGAGCGATCAGGGCAGCGACCGTGCCGGGCGGAATTCGATCGTGCAGCCGCGGGGCGAGGCAAGCTCGCCGTCGATGCGGATCTCCACGTCATTCTCGCCACGCTCTCGCCAGCGCAGAAGCTGAGGCATCAGAGCGCGGTCGCGCGGCGCGGGTTGGCCGAGGAGCGCCTGGAATTGCTGATGGATGCCGCTGCATTGCTCCGCGTTCATCGGCTCGAGCCGCACGCGGTTGAGACGCGTGTCGCGATCGAATCCGAAGCGGATGTGCATCGGCTGGCTCGTGTCGTCGGGCTCGGCCTGGGCCCTGACGAGGATGCGGCTCTCGGGAGTCGAAGCCGGATCGTCGGCGACGTTTACCCACTGTGTGAGCGGCACGAACCCTTCTCTCGCGTCATTGCCCGCCTTGAGCTGATCCGGTGTCATCCCCCAGCGAGCGAATAGCCAGTTCGCCGATGCAGGCGCTGCTGCGAGGACCATGGCGAGGGCGAGAGCCGCGGCAACGCGCTTTTTCATTCGCGCAGTCTAACCCGAAAACGGACCGTCACCTAGAAGCGAACCTCCCAGCCGAGCCGCACCGTGCGCGGCCTCAGCGGCGTCACTTGCGGATCCTCCACCAGCGTGAAGGGCGAGCCAAGCGCGAATCGATTGCCGTTCGCGTCGAGCAGGTTGGTGACGCCGAGCGTGATCGCGTGGCGATCGAGCTCGAGCCGGGCGCCGGCCGTCAGGTCGAGCCAGTCGCCCTGCGGCTCGCCGAACACTGCGCCGATGCCGAGCCGCGAGCGGCCGACATAGCGCGCGGCCGCCAGCAGCCGGAGGTCGACATCGTCGCCGAGTCCGAGCGCATAATCGGCGCCGATCCGGCCATTGTAGCGGGCGACGTTCGGCAGCGGCGAGGCGGGATCGAGGATGATGCTCGGCGCGGGATTGGTGACCAGGCTGTCGTTGAACGTCCCCGACGCCTCGAAATGCAGGCCGGGCAGGGGGCGCCAGCCGACGCGCAGGTCGATCGAATAGATCCGTCCGTCGCCGATATTCGCCGTGGTCGGGAAGCCGTCCATGGTGACGATGTCGGCCTGGACGTTGCGCCAGCGCGTATAGGCGAAGGAGATGGCGGCGTCGAACAGGCCGGTGCGCTGCTGGCCGAAGCGGGCCCCGGCCTCGACGGTCGCCACCCGGTCGCTGCGGAAGCGCTGGACGAAGTTCCCCGAAACCGCGAGGCCGCCCGGTCGGAATCCTTCCTGGTAGCGCGCGAACAGCAGCAGCCCGCGAGCCGGCTGCGCAGCGAATGCGAGCGAAGGAAGGACGGCGGTTTCCGAACGATTGGCCTGCGCCCGCAACGCCGCCAGCAGCGCCACGAAGGCGACCGGCGGATCGAGCGCGGTGCCGGACAGGCGCGAATGGGTGAGGCGAGCGCCGGCGGTCGCGCTCAGCCAATCGGTCAGCGGGATCGTCGCCTCGCCATAGAGCGTCGCCTCGCTCACCGCGTTGCGCACGCCGGTGATCGGCACCGGCGCCTCCGGCGCGCCGAGCGCGCGGCTCTGCTCCGATTCGTTGCGCAGGAAGCTGACGCCGACCAGCCAGCCCGATCCGTCGTCGGCCTGGCGCGACAGTCGGCTCTCGGCCGACAGCAGGGTGATCCTGTTCTCCTGGTCGAACACGCGCGGCGGGCTGCCGTTGCGGGTCGAATCGTAACGCTCGCGCAGGACCTGGCGGACGATGCCGGTGGCGCTGACGAAGTTGAAATCGCCCCATTGCCGCGCGACGACGAGTTCGCCGAGCGCGTAGAGATTGCTGAAATCCTCGTCGACCGGGCTGTCGCGGGTCAGCGGCGGCAGATCGCGGTCGGCA
>JAYRLF010000481.1:0-2811 GCA_041905385.1 Allosphingosinicella sp. | reverse complement strand
CGGGCCGTCGGGGACCGGCCGGATCGTGAAATCGGGCTGGACGCGCGGGCCGTTGCCGACCGTGCCGGGCCGCGACGGCGGCACCTGCGTGTTGGCGATGCGCGGCCGGGCCGGCGCGGCGGCGGGCGGGGGCGCGGTGACGTTGCCGGTCACGGCCGGTTCGGTCGCGGGCCTGGCGGACGGGGTTTGGCGCTCCATCGCCTGGGCAAGCTGCACGCCGCGGCGGCGGTCCTGGTCGGAAAGATGGCCCTCCATTTCGCGCAGCTGCGCGGCCGCTTGCGGCAGGCCGGCGGCGGCGGCGCGGCTCATGAAGGCATAGGCCTGCGCCATATCGCGGGTGACGAGATCGCCGTTGAACAAGGCGGTGCCCAATATGTATTGCGCGCGCGGATCGCCGCCCTCGGCGGCGCGCTGGATATAGGGCATGGCGCGCTGGCGCTGGCCGTTCTGGAACAGGATCAGGCCGAGATTGGCGCCGGCCTGGGCGTGGCCTTGGCGGGCGGCGCGCTCATACCATTGCTCGGCCAGGTTCAGGTTCACCGGCACGCCGCGGCCAAGCTTGTAGGCCTGGGCGAGATTGAACTGGGCGTCGGCATCGCCGCGGTCGGCGAGCGGCCGCCAGGCGCGGACGGCCTCGTCGAAATTTCCCGCTTGCCAGGCGCTGATCCCCGCCTCGACGCTTTGCGCGAGTGCGGGCGCGCCCGCCACGACAAGAGCCGCCGCGGTCGCGGCCAGCCAAAGCCTGTTGTGCAATTTCATCTGAATGCCACTCCCACCGGACGCAGCCTCTGCCTTAGCCGTGATTGCTTAACGCGATGTTAGCATAGAAATCAGCACTTTGCCTCATAACCGCAGCTGCCGATCGGCGAACAAGCCCACCGCACCGTTAACCGGATTTTAGTCTCGCTAGTCGAAACCCGGCCGTGAAGCGTGGGGAACGAGGGAAAATTCATGCGCGTATTGGCATTGTCCTCTCAGAAGGGCGGATCGGGCAAGACGACCTTGTCCGGTCATCTCGCCGTGCAGGCGGAGCGTGCCGGCTACGGCCCCGTCTGCCTGATCGACATCGACCCGCAAGGCTCGCTCGCCGATTGGTGGAACGAGCGCGAGAGCGAGGAGCCGGCTTTCGCCCAAACCACGGTCGCCCGTCTCGGCGCGGACCTCGAGGTGCTGCGCCAGCAGGGCTTCCGCCTGGCCGTGATCGACACGCCGCCCGCGATCACGATGGCGATCCAGAGCGTCATCCAGGTCGCCGAGCTGGTCGTCATCCCGACCCGGCCGAGCCCGCACGATCTGCGCGCCGTCGGCGCCACCGTCGACCTGTGCGAGCGCGCCGGCAAGCCGCTCATCTTCGTCGTCAACGCGGCGACGCCCAAGGCCAAGATCACCTTCGAGGCCGCGATCGCCTTGTCGCAGCACGGCACGGTCGCCCCGGTCACGCTCCACCACCGCACCGATTTCGCGGCGTCGATGATCGACGGCCGCACCGTCATGGAAGTCGATCCGAACGGCAAGTCGGCGCGCGAGGTCGAGGAGCTGTGGAGCTACATCTCCGACCGGCTCGAGAAGAATTTCCGCCGCACCGTCTTCTCCGCGCCCACCGGCCATGTGCCGAGCGCGCTGGTGCAGCGTCCCGCGCCCGGCTTCGGCCGGCGCGTGATCGGTCAGTGAGGGAGGGCGTGGTGATGAACGAAGCACGTCCTTACGCGTCGCTCTCCTCCGGGCTGCTCGCCCGCAAGGGCGCGGCCAAGCCGGCGATGCGCCCGCAGGGCTATAGCGGTTTCGAGGATCTTGGCTGGAACGACATGGGCTATGCGCCCGTGCCGCACAATCCGGTCGAGCTGCCCGAGCATGTGCCGAGCTCGATCGCGGCGCTGACGCCGCTGCCGCGCAGCGACGAGCCGTCGGTCGTCGCCCAGCAGCGCGCGATCGCCGAGAGCTTCGACGGGGTCGAAGAGGAGGTCGCCGAGGTTGCGGAGGCCGCCGAGGTCGCCGAGATCGAGGCTCCGGCCGAGCCCGAGGCCGCGGCGCCGAAGCCCGTCCGCGCCAAGGCGCAGGTCGTCACCTTGCCGAATCGTGCGCCGCGCACCGCCGTCGCCGCGGGCCGCAAGGCGGCTTTCACGCTGCGGCTCGACGCCGAGCGCCATTTGCGGCTGCGGCTGGCCTGCGCGGTCACCGGCCGCTCCGCCCAGCAGATCGTCAGCGGTGCGCTCGACGCGCTGCTGAACACCATTCCCGAAGTCGAGGCGCTGGCCGAGCGCGTGCCGGCCGCGAAGCGCAGCTAAGGGGTCGATACGATGAACAAGAGGATGTTCGAGCTCGCCGCCTCCACCGTCATCGTCAGTATGACGATGATGGCGACGACGGCCCAGTCGCAGGCGCTGCGCCGTACGGAGACCAGCTCTCCGGACGAGGCGCGCGCGGTCCGCCAGGCGGGCGAGCTGCACGAGCAGGCGCGCCGCGCCGTCCAGCAGGGTCAGCTCGGCGAAGCCCTCAACCAGATCGAGCAGGCGGTGGCGCTGTCGCCGCGCGATGCCGGCTACCGGCTGCTGCTCGCCGACGTCTATCTGCGCAACGGCCGTTTCGAATCGGCCGCCGCCACTTATGCCGACGTGCTCGATCTCGATTCGAGCAACGAGCGTGCGGGCCTCAGCTTCGCGCTGATGCAGATCGCGCTCGGCCGCCCGCAGGCCGCGGTCGGCCAGCTCGACGCGATGGCGAGCCATGCCTCGGCCGCCGATGTCGGCCTCGCTTATGCGCTCGCCGGTCTGCCCGAGCGCGCGATCCAGCTGCTCGAACCAGCAGCCCGCG
>JAYRLF010000480.1:0-2821 GCA_041905385.1 Allosphingosinicella sp. | reverse complement strand
CACGACTTTCGATCTCACGCCGCCGACCGAGGAGCAGCGCCAGGAGCTCGCCGCCGGGCTCGACGATCTCGAATATCGGGTCCTGCTCGAGCATGGCACCGAGGCGCCGTTCTGCGGCACCTTCCTCAACGAGAAGCGCGAGGGCCTGTTCACCTGCCGGCTGTGCGGGCTGCCCCTGTTCACCGGCGGCACCAAGTTCGAAAGCGGGACCGGCTGGCCGAGCTTCACCACGCCATTCGCGCCGGAGCATCTCCAATATATACGCGACACCAGCTACGGCATGGTGCGGACCGAGATCGTCTGTGCGCGCTGCGGCGGCCACCAGGGCCACGTCTTCCCGGACGGGCCGCCGCCGACCGGCGAACGCTATTGCATCAATTCGGTGTCGCTGGAGTTCACGCCGAAGGCCGAGGCGCTGCCCGACAAGCTCGGCCGCGGGGCGCCGGAAGGCGAGGTGTGGACGGGCTGAACGCGCTCAGGCCGCCCGGATCCGCTCCAGGAAGGCGTCGGTCCCCTCGGACAGGTCCTTCGCCTGCGTGACCATCGTCTCGCAGGTTCCGGTCAGCTCCTCGGTCAGCCGGGTGACATCGTCCGATGCCTGCGCCGCCCGCGCCGCGCTCGACGTCAGCTCCTCGGTCACCGATGAGGCCGCCTGCGCATAATCGCCGATCGCCGCGATCAGCGCGCTCTGTCCGGCAATCGCCTCCTCGACGGTGCCGGCGACCTGGCCGATCGAGGCGAAGCTGCCGTCGATTTCCCGCGCGAGCGATTCCGCGCGGGCAATGGCGCCGACGATTGCGCCGATCTGTGCACCGATCTCTCCGGTGGAGACCCTGGTCTGCGACGCGAGCGCCTTGACCTCGCCGGCAACGACGCTGAACCCGCGGCCATGCTCGCCGGCGCGGGCGGCCTCGATCGTAGCATTGAGCGCGAGCAGGTTCGTCTTGGCGGCAATGTCCTCAATGGTGGCGACGATGCCGCCAATCCCCTGGGCCAATTGGGAAAGAGCGGCAAATTGGGCGACGGTATCGCCGGTCAGGCTCCGCGCCTTGCCGATCGTCTGCTTCTGCTCCGCAATGCGGCCTCCGACTTCGTCGAGAGAACCAATGAGGAGGGTGGTGCGCTCGGCGAGCGCTTCCGCACGATTGCCCGCCGCCGCCGCCTTGTCGACGATCGCCGTTACCTGGCCGTGGCTCGACAGGATCGTCGAGGCCAGCCCGGCGGCCGCGCCACGGGACTGCTCGGCGGTGCTGGCGATGCCGGCGACGGAGGACAGGATCGTGCCTTCGAAGCTCGCGCTGAGCCGGGCGAGCGCCGCGTGACGATCGCGCTCGAGCTGGACGCGCGCCTCCGCCTCGGCGGCGGCCCGCGCCGCTTCCGCGCGCCACTGCGCCTCCTGGGCGCGGGCCGCGAGCAGGTCGCGTTCCCCGGCGGCTTTCGCCTCGGCGAGGCTGGAATCATAGTGGGCGAGGAACATCCGGCCATTCTGGACGACCGCCTTGGCCATCAGCGCGATGAACACCGCCAGGAACAGGAAGAGTTCGGCCGGCATATTGGAAAAGGCCGCGTAGGCGACGCTTACAGCGCCGCCGGTGGCGAGGAAGGCAAGGCCGGCCGCAGGAATTGCGGCATAGCGCAGGGCGCCGACCGCCATGACTCCGGCCATGACGGGGGCGATCATGATCAATTGGTCGCCGACCGCTTCGGCTCCAGCGACCGAAAGCAGCAGGAACCAGCCGAGCGACACAAGAGCGGCCTCGCCCATCGTCGCGCGCATTCTCCCGGCGGAGCTCGTGACGACCCAATTTCTCTTTCGGTCGCGGATCCAGCAAGCGAGAATGAAGAGGCCGATCGCGGCATGGGCAGCGGCCGCAAAGGCAAGCGCGCGGAAAGCGGGCGCCGCGCGCAGGAAATAAAGAAGGCCGAGGCTTACAATCTGCCCCGCCGCGAAGATGACCGGATAGGATTTCGCGATTGCCTGGACCTGGGCCCTGATCAGCTCGGGCGGCAAATCGGACCAGCGGCGCATGCCGCGAGCGGTGCGCACGACAGGGGGCGCCGCGACAAGCGGATCGGACAGGCTCATCAATTCCGATTATTCGAGGATGGATAACAGCGCGTTAACCGCCCCGACCGCAGATGTCCGAAGTCGACCCCCTTCTCATTGCGGACCAGGCAAGGGCCGTCATGCCTCGCTTTCCGGCTCCGGCAGCTGGGCGCGTCGGATCAGCGCCCGCGCGGCCTGCATGTAATTGCGGCCGACCCGCAGTCGTTCGCCGCCGCGCAGGCCCAGCTCGAGGCCGCGCCAGCGGGTCCGCTTCAGCGCGACGACGGCGGCGGCGTTGACGATCCACGAGCGGTGGACACGGACGAAGCCGTGCGGCGCGAGCCGGGCCGCGATCGCGGCGAGCGAGCCGCGTTCCAGGAAGGATTCGGCGCCGGCATGGATCCTGACATAGTCGCTTTCGGCGGCGATCCAGTCGATCTCGGAGAGGTTGAGCCGGCGCGTCTCCGACTGGCGCTGGACCCAGAGATGATCGTCCGGCTCCTCCTCGTCGCGGATCCGGCGCAGCGCGTCGAGCTGCGCGCTCAATTCGTCGAGCCGGCGGGCCGCCTCGCGGTGGGCGCGGGCCTCGCGCGCCCGCTCGACCGCGCGTTCGAGCCGGGTCAGTCGGACCGGCTTGCTGATGAAATCGAGCGCGCCGCTGTCGAACGCATTGGCCGCCATTTCGGGATGAGCGGTGACGAAGATGATCAAGGGCGGACCGCCGCTCTTGTGCCAGGACATTTTCGACAGGGTCTCGACGACGTCGAAGCCGTC
>JAYRLF010000479.1:0-2825 GCA_041905385.1 Allosphingosinicella sp. | reverse complement strand
GGACGAGCAGCAGCGCCGCGATGACAAGTCTGATCAAATCCCGCCCTCTCAGAAACGCGTGCCCAGCGTCACATACCAGTAGCGTCCATAGGGGTTGTAGAGCGAGCCGAGGAAGCCGGCGGCGGTGATCGGCGGCTGGCGGTCGAACAGGTTGCGCACGCCGACCCGGATCCTGGTGTCGCCGATCGGGCCGCCCTCGAGCCGATATTGGGCGTAGAGATTGAAGGTGGTGTAGGGATCGAGGACGTAAGCGGTGCCGTTGGCGTCGAGGAAATTGGTGTCGCGGACCGAGCCGAAGTGATTCATGAAGGCGCCGACCTGGACATTGTCGAGCGACCAGGTGAGGGAGCCGGTGACACGCCAGCGCGGCTTGCCGCGGACCCGGATCAGGTCGCTGGCGTCGGTCAGCGGGGTCGCCGCATTGATCTCGCCCGCCTCGCGCGCGTCGAACAATTCCTGCACCGCCGGCGGCGTGTCGCGCGAGAATTTGATCAGCCGCGACGCGTTGAGGTTGAGCTCGAAGCTGCCGATCGGCGTCCGCCGCAAATTGTAGATCAGGCCGAAATCGATGCCCTGGACGGTCTGCGGCAGCAGGTTGACGAACTGGTCGCGGATCTGGGTGACGACGCCGGCCGGCGCGAGGCCGGTATTGTTGAACAAGGGCGTGTCGTCGGCGGTGACCGGCAGCCGGATCACGTTCGGATTGCTCGAGCCCTGCTGACGCAGCAGATAGTCGAGCACGAGCGCGTTCTGCGGACCGAACTGGCCGACGATGCCGACCTGGCGGATCGACCAGAAATCGGCGGTCAGGGTCAGCCGGCCGACGCGGCGCGGCAGATTGGGCTCGAACACCGCGCCGACCGTCCAGCTGGTGCTGTCCTCGGGCTGCAGATCGGGATTGCCGCTGATGAAGATCGAATAGCTGACGCCGCGGTTGCAGGCGGTGAAATTGGCGATCCGCCCGGCGCGCAGATCGGCCTCGCAGCGGTAGAAATCGGTGTTGGAGCCGAGCCGCGAATATTGGACGGTCTTGGTCTGCTCCAGGTTCGGCGCGCGGAAGCCCTGCGAATAGGAGCCGCGCAACCGGATCCCCTCGATCAGGTCCCAGGCGGCGGCGATCTTCGGCTTCAGCACAGATCCGAAGTCGCTGTAGTGCTCGTAGCGGGCCGCCAGCTGGAGATCGAGCCGCCGCATCAGCGGGATGTTCATCTCGGGCGAGACGATCGGGACGGCCGCCTCGGCGAAGGCCGAGAGGACGGTGCGCCGGCCGCGCGTGCTCGGGGTCGGGCTGACCGCGGCGACGTTGCTGAGGTTGACCTCGCCGGTAACGGCGTCGGTGAAGCGGATGGTGCCGTTGAGATTGTCGTCGCGGTCGTCGCGCTGGGTCTCGCGGCGGCCTTCGATGCCGAGCGCGATGCCGACATTGCCGGCCGGCATGGCGAACAGGTCGGAATTGGAGACCTTGAAGTCGGCGAGCGCCAGGGTGGTGCGCGAGCGGCGCTCGAGTTCGAAGACGATCGCGTCGGTCGCGACCTGGGACGAGGGCGTGCAGTCGTTGATCGCCGGCGTCGCGTTGCAGCCGCCGCTGAACGGATTGTAGGCGTCCGGCGTCGACAGAGCGAGGCTGCGCTGCAGCTCGGTCATGTTGACGTTCGGGCTGACGTCCGACGCCTCGGCCTCGGAATAGAGGATTGCGCTGTCGAACTCCCAATTGCCGGCGAGCCGGCCGCGCAGGCCGCCGAGGAAGCGCGCCTGCCAATTGTTGACCTCGACCTCCTGCGGACCGGTGTCGACGAAGCGATAGGTGGTCAGCCGCACCGGCAGGCCGGCGGCGGGCACGTTGGTGAGTCCGGGAATGCGGTTCGGATTGGCCTGGCCGTTGGCGAAGGTGATGGGGCCGAAGGGATTCCAGTAATTGGAGGCCGGAATCACGATCGCGTTGAGATTGATGACCGGCGGCTGGATCGCGTTCGAGCGGGCGCGATAATAGCCGAGCTCGGCATAGGCCGTGAGCTCCTCGCCGACGTCATAATGGGCGGTGAGGAAGGAGTTGAAGCGGCGGATCGACGGCGAGACGGTGGTGTCGATCGCATTGTCGAACCGCTCGTTGCGCAAGGTGGTCGCGGTCGCGCGGGTGCCGCTGCCGAGGCAGGTTTCGGCGTTGATCGTGAACAGGCAGCCCGGATTGCCGATCGACTGGGTGTGGAAGGCGCCGGCCGAGGAAGTGAGCGCCTGGTTGCCGGGGCTGCGCCGGATCGTGCCCGGCCCACCGACCACGGCGAGATTGGCCCAGGGCGACTGGGTCGCGCGATCGTCGGCCGAGACGTTGCCGGCAAAGGCGGGATCGTCGGCGAAGAAGGAGCGCAGGTCGTTGGTCGCCGTATAGGGCTGGTCCTCGGCCAGTTGGGCGGTGCGGCGGGTATAATCGAGATAGAGGGTGACATTGCCGCGGCCGCCGCCGAAATTGCGACCGAACAGGCCGGTCAGCTGCCATTCCTTGCGGTGAGTGCCTTCGGCCCAGCCGTAGCGGCCGTCGAGCGAGATCCCGTCATAATCGGTGCGCAGGATGGTGTTGACGACGCCGGCGACCGCGTCGGCGCCATAGATGGCCGAGGCGCCGTCGCGCAGCACTTCGAGCCGCTCGATGCCGGCGACCGGCAGCGAATTGGCATTGGGCCCGAGCACCGGGATGTTGCCGTCGCCGGCCTGGCTGGTCGGGTGCGAGACGAGCCGGCGGCCGTTGAGCAGCACCAGGGTGTTGCCGGTGCCGAGGTTGCGCAGGTTGATCGAATTGACGTCGCCGCGCGCGGCATTGCTGGTCTGCG
>JAYRLF010000047.1:0-16199 GCA_041905385.1 Allosphingosinicella sp. | reverse complement strand
GCCTCGTGATAGAGGATGGCGGCGAGCTGGTAGCGCGGCTGGGCGCGCATGTCGGCGAGGTTGACATAGAAGATGCCGGGCCGCGAGCCGTCCTGCGGCGGGTTGGTATAGGATGCCTTGGGCGCGGACTGCTGCCGCCAGGCCTCGACCGCGCGGACCACCACCTCCTTGCCGGGCAGCCGCCCGAACAGCTCGCCTTGCCGGCCGCGCATCTCGGCAAGCAACTGCTCGGCCTCGGCGATATAGGCGGCGCGGCCCTCGACACTGTCGGGGTGATAGAAGCGGGCGTCGGTCCGCATAAATTCGAAGAAGTCCTGGAGCGAGCCGGCGCGGCCGACCCGCGCCATGATCGCCCGCATCTCGTCATGGATCCGCGCCACCTCGCGCAGGCCGAGCGCGTGGACATCGGCCGGAACCAGGTCCAGCGTCGTATAGCCTTCGAGCTGCGACCGGTAGAAAGCCTCGCCGTCCGGCAGCTTCCAGACGCCGTCGACATCGTCGGCGCGCGCTTCCATTCCGCGCAGATGCGCGATCAGCGTGCGATAGCCGGTCGCGAAGCCGCCGCGCAGAGCGGCTTCGGCGCGGGCGATCAGCGCCGCTCGGTCCGCCTCGGGCACTTGCGAGCCGTTCAGCTTGGTCTTGAAGTCGGCGAGCAGCGGGCTGTCGCTGCCGCTCGCGTCGTACGGCGCGCCGCGCAGCAGATTTTCGCACGGCCCGATCACCAGGGGGAAGACGAAGCGCGGCGGCCGCACCCCGGCCGCCTCCTCGCGCTGCAGCCCCTCGATCACCTGCGCCATCAGCGGCGCCACCCGTTCGAGCCGCAGCACATAGGCCTCGGCGTCGGCACGCTCGCGGATCGGATGGCTGTTGATCAGGGTGGTCGGCACCCGGGTGTGCATGCCGCCCATCTGGGTCATGCCATAGCCATGGTCGCGCCAGCGATAGTCGCGGATCGACTCCTCCGCCGAGCGCTCGAACATGCGGTAGCTGAGCCGCGATTGCGGCGAGAGCCGTTCGAGATCGAATCGGCGCAGTGCGGCCAGATCGCGCTGGCGCTCCGCATGGGCCTCGCGCGAGCGGGCCTCGCTGAGATCGTCCCATTTGTCCTGGTTGGTCTTGATGCCCTGGCGGGACTGGGCGATCGGGCTGCGGGCGAGACCGCGCTGGTAGAGTTGCTCGAAGAAGGCGTCGAGGCGGGCGTCCTCATCGCTGGCCTGCGCCGCGAACAAAGGCGGTGCGGCGCAATGGGCAGCGAGCAGGAAGGCGCCGTAGCCGAACTCGCGTCGGCTGATCATGCTCCGCCCCCCGCGTCGATCCAGCGACCGATATTGGCCTCGAGCAGCAGCATCGGCAGCGGGCCGTCGCCGAGGATGGCGTCGTTGAACCGCCGCAGGTCGAAGCGGCGGCCGAGCTGCGACCGGGCGCGGTCGCGCAACGCCATCATCCGCAGCTTGCCCATTTCATAGGCACAGGCCTGGCCCGGCGTGACGATGTAGCGCTGGATAGCGGTGACATTGTCGGCATGGTTGCTCGGCGTGTTCTCGTCGAGCCACTGGATCGCCCGCTCGCGCGACCAGCGCAGAGCGTGGACGCCGGTGTCGACGACCAGCCGGCCGGCGCGCATCAGTTCCATCGAAAGCTGACCGAACTCCTGCCAGGCGTCGCTGTACAGGCCCATTTCGAGCGGCAATTGTTCGGCATAGAGCGCCCAGCCTTCGCTGAAGGCGGTATAGCCGCCGAACTGGCGGAATTTCGGCAGACCGGTCAGCTCGCGCGAGACCGCGCGCTCGAGATGATGGCCCGGCACCCCTTCGTGATAGGCCAGCGCCGAGAGCTCGTAGACCGGCAGGTTGCGCATGTCGCGCTGGTTGACCATCAGCTGGCCGGGCCGCGAGCCGTCCGCCGACGGCGCGAAATAGCCCGCGGTCGCGGCCGACACTTCGAGCCAGGCCGGGACGCGCTGGACCTCGACCCGGGCCCGCGGCCGCCGCGTCATGATCTCGCCGAGCCGGGCCATCACCTCGTCGATCTTGGTACGCATCTCGGCGAGGAAGCGGGCGCGGCCTTCGTCATTATTCGGATAATAGAAACGGTCGCTGCTGCGGGCGTGGGCATAGAGCTCCGGCAGCGTGCCCGTGAAGCCGAGCCGCGGCATCAGAGCGCGCATCGCCCCGTGCAGGCGGGCGACCTCCTGATGGCCGAGCCGATGCACCTCCTCGGCGCTGGTCGGAAGCGTCGTCTCGATCGCGAGCCAGTCGGCATAATAAGCCTCGCCGTCGGGCAGGCTCCAGACGCCGTCATTGCGGCTCATCACCGCCTGCGAGGCACGCAACCATTCGATCAGGTGGCGGAAGCCCGGGCCGAAACCTTCGCGCAGGCCGGCTTCGGCGTCGCGCAGCAGGCTCGTCTTCTCGCTCTCCGGCAGGTCGAGCCGGACGAGCTTGGTCTTGAAGTCGGCGAAGATCGGACTGTCGGTCCCCGACGAATCGAACGGGGCGCCGCGCAAGAGATTTTCGCTGTTCGCGATCACCAGCGGGTAGGAGAAATTGGGCGGGCGCGTGCCGTGCCGCGCCTGCAGCTCGAGATGGGCGACGATCTCGGCCATATAGGGCCGCACCCGTTGCAGGCGGGTGATATAGGCTTCGGCGTCGACGCGATCGGCGATCGGATGATTGTCGATCAGCGTCATCGGGATCGAGCGCTGGGGCCCCCGCATCTGGCAGACCGGATAGCGGTTCAGCCGCCAGCGATATGCCTTGAGCGAATTCTCCGCCTCATATTCGAACAGATCGTAGCTGAGCGCCGCCTGCGGCGTCAGCGCGGCCCGGTTGAAGCGGCGCAGGGCCGCCAGATTCTGACGATCGCGATCGGCATCCTCGGCCGCGCGCTGCTCGCTGATATTGGGCCAGGAGTCGCGGCCCGCGCGCAGGCCGAGATTGGATTGCATCGCCGGATTGCCGGCCAGGTTGCGCTGCCAAACCTCCTCGAAGAAGGCGTAGAGCCGCTCGCTCTCATTGCTCGGCTGCAGCGCCCAGACCGGCCGCGCGACGACCGCGGCGCCGCCGGCGAGCAGGGCGCGGCGGCTGACGGCAAATCCACTCATGGACGGGCGGGTTGCGCCGCGGCGCCGCGCACGTGCTGATCGAGGAATTCGAGGATCCGGCGATAGGCGGCGATCTGGTTCGCCTTCTTGCGGAAGCCGTGGCCCTCGTCCGGGAAGACGACATAGTCGACCGGGACGTTGTTGGCCCGGACCCGGGCGACGATGTCCTCGCTCTCGGCCGGCTGGACGCGCGGGTCGTTCTGGCCCTGGAGCACGAGCAGGGGCCGGCGGATCCGATCGGCGTGGAACAGCGGCGAGATGCTCCGCAGATAGTCGGCGTCGCGCTCGGGATCGCCGACCTCGGTGAACAGCAGCCGCCTGAGATCCTCCCACCAGGCCGGCGTCGCCGCGAGCAGGCGAGGCCAGTTCGAGACGCCGTAAATGTCGACGCCGGCGGCGAACTCCTCGGGCCGGAAGGTGAGGCCGGCCAGGGTCATGTAGCCGCCATAGCTCTGGCCCTGGATCGCGACCCGCGCCGGATCGACGCCATGTTCGCGGGCCAGCCAGGTCTTTGCCGCGACGACGTCGTCCAGATCGGCGCTGCCGTGGCGGCGGTCGTCCATATGGTAGAAGGTCCGGCCCGAGCCCGAGCTGCCGCGATTGTTGATCTCGAACACGACATAGCCGTGATTGACGAGATATTGGACGAGCGGGCGGTAGCCGATCCGGCTCTCGTCGCCCGGACCGCCATGGACGTGGATGACGGCCGGCCGCCGCTCACCGCGCCGGGCGCCGCGTGGCATGTAGAGGATGCCCGGCACCTCGACCCCATCATAGGAGCGGAAGCGGACATTCACTTCCGGAGCGGCCGACCGCAGCAGCAGCCGGCGGCGGCCGCTGCGCAGATCGAGCAGATAGATGTCGCCCTGGATCGCGCCGTTCGACATCGTCATCAGCGCGCGCGGCGCATTGTTGGCGATCAGCAGCCCGACATTGGCGTCGGGCGCCGGGTTTTCGATCCGGATCGGCCGCAAAGTCGCGGCATCGAACAGATAGGGGCGGGTGCGCGCATTCTCGTTCACGCTGACGATGAGATAGCGCTTGTCCCGCGAGAAGCCGGCGCCGCTGACGTCCCAGCGGTCGGCGCGATAGACGGTCGTGCGCTCGCCCGTGTCGAGATCCTGGCGCACGAGGAAGGTGAACTCGCCGCCATCGTCGGTCGTGTAGAACAAGGCATGACCGGTCGCCGCGAACTCCTGCGGCTCGCACGCGACCGGTCCCTCGGCGGTGAGCTGCCGCAGCTGCCGGGTCTGGCGGTCGTAGACGTAGCAATGCTTGGTCTGGTTATCGACGATGCGGCTGACGGCGACGTAGCGCCGATCGGGGCTGACCGCCCGGATTTGATAGGCGCGGTCATTCTCGAAGATTCGCTCCGACCGGTAGCCGTCGTCGACGCTGATCTCGTACAGGTCGAAGAAGCGCGCGTCGCGGCTGTTCATCTGCACGTAGAAAGAGCGTCCGTCATGGGCCCAGTCGACGAAGCGCGCGACATGGCGGTCGCCGGGAGTCGTGTCGCGGATCGTCCCATCCGTCTCGCGTACATAGATGTGGGCGCGCTCATTGCCGCCCTGGTCGCTCGAAAAAAGGATGCGCTCGTCGTTCGGGAAATAGCCGAGCGAGCTGACCGTCTCGACCGTCGAGTTGGTCAGCTGCTGCATCTCGCCGCCTTCGGCCGGCATCACATAGATGTTGGCGATACCGGTGCGGTTGCTGGTGACGAGCAGCTTGCTGCTGTCGGGCGAGAAGGAAAAGCCGCCGTAGGACTCGCCGGCCATGAGCTGCTCGATCGTGTAGGTGCGCGGCGTCCGCTGCGCCGACGCCGCGGCGGGCCAGAGGACCAGCACCGCGGCGATCAGCAGAGTTCGCAGCATCAGAAGCGCACCGACGCCGTTGCTGTGTAGGTGCGGCCGATCGGATCGAACACGCTGTAGGCGCCATTGACGACGCCGCCGAACGGCACCGCGCGATCGAACAGGTTGCGCACGCTGAACTGCAGCGTGAACTGGTCGTTCAGCCGGAAGCCGAGCGAGGTGTTCACCAGCGTATAGGACGGGATCCGATTGATTTCGTCGGCAATGTCCTCGTTCGTCGCCAGCAGATCGAGCACGACATTGTCGGTCCAGATCACGTTCACGTCGAAATCGATCGGATCGAACGAGAAGCCGATCCTGCCGTTGATCCGCCATTTCGGCGTGCCCAGCTGGCCGGCGCTCTCGAGGATTGGCGCCGCACCCGACACCTGACTCTCGAAGCGGGCGATGTGGAACAGCTTGAGGTTGAAGCGAATCGATCCCGGATCGCCTCCCGACATGAAGTTGGTCACCGGAAGGCGATAATCGACCTCACCGATGACGCCGGCGAAATCGAGCGACTGGCTGTTGAAGAAGGATTCCAGATAGCCGTCGGCAATGTCGCCGACGACGCGGGTGCGGCCGGTCGCGGCGCTCTGTGCCGCCGCCTCGGCAGCGGTCAGGCGACGGAAGGCGTCGCACGCCCCTTCATTGGGGAAATTGGGGCTGTCGTAACAGGCCGCCTGCGCGCTCGCGAGGGTGAAGCGTGAGATCGCGCCCCGCACCTTGACCTCGCTATAGTCGACGCTGACCCGAAGCCGCGGAATCGCCGGCGGCTGCCAGACCATGCCGACCGACCAGCTGTCCGCTTTCTCATTGTCGAGATTCGGATTGCCGCCGATCACGCCGAACGGCGAAGCGACATTGGTGGTCGGATTGAACGCCGCCGGGGCCGGCCCGCCTACTGCTGCGAGCGCTGCGGTGCAATTGGCCAGGCGTACGGTCGGATTGGGCCCGGAGTTGACCCGGCTCGGCGCGCAAAGGTCGTTGCCGGCCCGCGCGACGGGCGTCGGCGCCAGGAACAATTCGACGATCGAGGGCGAGCGGATCGCCCGCGTGTAGACGCCGCGCAGGGTAAGCCCGTCGGTCAGATTGCCGATGCGCGGATTGAGGCGACCGCCCGCAGACCAGGTGATGTCGCCGCCGGTCGACGAGTGATGGACGTAACGGACCGCGCCCTCGAATTCGAGCCGCGATATGCCCGGGACATTCATCGCCTCGTTGATCAAAGGCACCACCGCCTCGCCATAGGCCTCATCGGTATTGAAGCCTCCGGTCGCGGCATCGGGGAATGCCACGGCGCCGCCGAGCAAGGTGAGGCCGGCATTGATGATGTCATTGCCTTCGAACGAGCCTTCTTCGGTACGATGGGCGACGCCGATGCTGAAGGCGATCGGCTCTGCGACACCGAAGGGGAGACGGCCGCCCAGATTCGCGGTCCATTCCTCAAGCGCGTTTTCGCTGATGCCGACGCCCTGGTCGATGACCCAGGCCGCGGCCTCCGGCGTGAAGCTGTTCTGGCCGAAGATGTTCATCGGGATACAGCCGTTGGCGGTATTCCGGCACTGGATCGTGCCGCCGACCGAGACCACGTCGATCGCCTGCAGGAAGCGGGTCTGATTGATCTGGTTGAGCTCGGAACGGTTGCGGCTGTGGCCGTAATTATAGGCGACGTCCCAGTTGAGATCCTCGCCCCACAGGCTGAAATTGCCGCGCGCGCCGAGCACGATCCGCCACACGTCGAGCTCGGTCACCGCGGGCTCGCTGTCGGCAATGTCGTTGAGGTTGCGGTTGAGCCGGAACGTCGATGTCACCCCGTTGGCGATCAGGGTCGCTCGCGTCGCCGCCGGCAAATATGGATTGTCGATGCTGAAGGTCAGTGACGGGCCACCGGCGCCCGCCGGCGCGGCGAACTGGAACAGGTCGCTCAGCTTGGTGCCTTCGGTGTGCGCGTAGGAGCTCTCGAAGAACAGGTTGATATTGTCGGTGACGTCGAAATTGCCGAGCGCGTTGATCAGATAACGTTCGTTCGGCGACAGCAGAAGGCGGTGATCTGCTGGATCGACGCCGTCGCCACCATTGCGCAGCAGCCCGCCGGAGTCGCCATTGTAGCGTGCACCGCGGACGAACGGGATCAGGATGCCGCCATTGCCGAACTGGAGCGGCAAATTGGTGTCGGAAGCGTCGAGACCGTTGGCGGTGATCAGGGTCGCGTCGGACGGAAGTGTGCCGCTGTTGAACGGCAAGCCGCCCTCGGTGAAGAAGGCGAAGGTCTGTTGGATCGGGACCAAGGCCGGAATGCCGTCGGTCCGGTTCGTGTTCCCCGACCCCAGTAGTGCGAGGAAGGGGAACCGATTGGAAAGGATCATACCTTCCTGGCGCGAATATTCGGCGCCGAGCACCAGGTTCAGGCGCCCGTCCATGAAATTGTGGCCGATCAGGCCGCGCACGGTCTGGTTGGCGGCATCGCCGCGCTCGCTGATCGACAGCTGGCCGGTCAGCTCGATTCCTTCATAATCGTCCTTGAGGATGAAATTGACCGTGCCCGAGATCGCGTCCGAGCCGTAGACCGGCGCGCCGCCGATCGCGACCGTCTCGATCCGCTCCACCAAGCCGACCGGAATCAGGTTGATGTCGACCTGCGACCCCGGCGCGGTAGCCGATCCCGAGCCGGAGACGGTGTTCGACGAAACGAAGCGGCGGCCGTTGACCAGCGTGAGCGTGCGCTGCGAGCCCAGGCCGAGGAAGTTGGAGAAGCTCTGGGCGACGCCGAGCTGGCCCTGGCTTGTGCCGATCTGACTGTTCGCCGGCGCGGCGAAGCCCGGCGTATCGGAAAGGGCCTGGATCAGGTTGGTGTAGGCGCGACGCTCGATCTCCGCTTCGTCGGTGACGCTCGCGGCCTGGATCGTGTCGACCCCGGTGCGCTCGATGCGCGAACCCGTGACGATGATCCGTTCGTCGCCCTCGCCGTCTGCGCTGCCGCTGGCTGCGCTGCTCTGGCTTCCGGCGGTGATCACCAGCGCGCCACCAGTGCCGGCGGAAACCTGGAGCCCGGTGCCTTCCAGCATCGCACGGAGCGCCTCGGCGGGCGTGTAATTGCCGCTTACCGACTGCGTTCTGACGCCGGCCAGGTCGGCGTTCGGCGCCAGCACCTGCACACCGGACTGCTGGGCGAGCGCCTGCACCTGCTGCGCGGCGTCGCCGGCCGGCAGCTCGAAACGCTGCCGCGATTGCGCCCAGGCCGGTGTCGAGCAGAGCAGCGCGATCGCCACGCCCGCCATCAGACCGCCACGGACTGCCAGCTTATTCGATCCCGCCCTTGTCATCGGTCCCTCCCGTCGGATCGGGACTTTTTTCGTCCCCGACTGGGATGAGCGACGGCGCCGCCGAATCCACCATTGTCGAACTAATGGGAGGGCGAATTTCCCCGGCGCTGCAAGTGCAGGCCATCGTCGCGGGCGACGACCTCGCCGTTGAACGCCTGCGCGGCAGCATAAGCGAAGGCGCGGCCGTCGCCCATCCGGAACACACCGACGAACTCGGCGCGGGCGAGGGTCGGATCGTCGATCGCAACGCGCACGTCGGAATAGCGATTGACCTCCTCGGCGGCGCGGCCGAGCGACTCTCCGTTGAACACGAGCTGGCGTTGACGCCAGGCGAGCCGCCGGCCGAGTTCGCCGCCGTCGAGCACGGCCCGGCGGGCGCCGGTCGGCGCGGCCACGAACTCCTCGTTGCGACGCAGCAGGCGCGCCGGCGCGGGCGAGCCGGATTCGGACACTGCGACGACCCCCTCCTCCACCGTCACCTCGACGTCGTCATTCGCCATGCCGACGGCGAAGCGGGTCCCGACCGCGCGCACGGTGACGCCGTCCGCGGTCACGGTGAACGGCCTGGCGCTGTCATGAGCGACGCTGAACGAGGCTTCGCCGCGCCGCAGGATGATGCGGCGCTCGTCGCCGTCGAACCGCACCTGGGCGACCGAATCCGAATTGAGAACCAGCCGCGATCCGTCCTCAAGCGCAATCTCGCGCACCTCGCCGCGCGCCGTCGACACCCGGCCCTCGAGCCGATCATAGGCCGCGACGCTGCTGATCATCGCCAAGGCGAAGGAGGCGGCCATCGCATAGCGCCGCCACTGCCAGGTGCGGCGCGGCTCCGACGCCTCGACCCGCGACGGTTGATCGAGCGCGACGACCCGATCCAGGTCGCTCCAGATCGCCTGGGCGCGGACCAGGGCGCCGAGATGGCGGCTGTTGGCGCCGATCCAGCTGTCGAGCTGCTGCTGTTCCTGGTCGGTTAGAGGTCGTTCGGCGCAAAGTATGGCCCAGGCCGCGGCCTGCGACTCAATTTCGTCCCCGTTTCCAGATCCGATGCTCACCAAGCTTCACAACCTCCGCCTCGCCCGGCTCCGCGACCATTTCCCTGGAGATAATGCGCAGTGCCTTGGCAAGGTGTTTTTCCACGGTGCTTTCCGCAACCCCCATCCGGCTTGCGATCTCGCGCTGCGAAAGTTCCTCGAACTTCTTCATGCGAAACGCCTGCTGGCACTTCGGGGGCAGTTTCTCGATCAAGCGATGCAACCGTGCGATTTCCTCCTGACCGCTCAGGCGCCGATGCGCATTCACGTCATCGTCCTCGATGTTCAGGACGTCCAAATCCGCCATCAGCTCGATCGAAACGATGCGCGACCGGCGCAGATGCTCGCCGATAATATGGCGGGCGGTGACGAACAGATAGGCGCGCGGATTGGCGATACGCTCGATGTCCGCGCCCCACATCCGGGCATAGGCTTCCTGCACCACCTCATCGAGGTCGCAGGATTCGAGCCCGCGCAGCCGCACCGAGAGCCAGCGGCGGACATCGGGCTCATGCGGCAGCACTTCGCGCGCAAACCAGCGGAGGCGGCTGCCATGGTCCATTACCGAATGGCATCACTAACAAGGATCAAGGTCAAGCCGAGTCGCGCCTTGCATCGCAGCAATTCGTACCGGTCGCCGTTCGCCACCGTCATTGCGTGATCCGTCGGACGACCTGGCCGCTCTCGCTCAGGAACTCGATGCTCGGCGCACCATCCTCGCCGACGCGCATCACCAGCCGCGGCCGGCCCTGCGGGTCGTTCAGCCGGACGACGGAATCGCCCTGGACCTTTCCGGCGAACATGCGCTCCGCGCCGCCACCGCCGCGGGCCATTGCCCAGGCGCGCATCTCCTCGCGGATCCGGTTGCGCTCGGCGTCGTTGGGTGCCCGCGCCGCGCGGTCGCTCATCTCCATCAGCGGGCCGATCGAATAGTTCGGCCGGTCCCAGACCCGCATACCGGCCGTCCTGTTGCCATTGCCCTCCTGGTAGAGGAGCGAGACGGTCTGGTCCTGCTTGTACTGGTCGAAGGTGATGCCGGCGCTGGCGGAACGATTCGCGGCGTTGCTGCGATAGGTGAGCCCGCCAACCTCGTCGCCATCATCGTTGAAGAACAGCATGCCGCCGCCGGTGCGGCTATGATGGCGATATTCCCGACCTTCCATGAACAGGCCCGGGAATCGCGCGCTGTTGGCCAAGACCAGCCGATAGCGGCCATTGGGCTCGACGATGTTGAGCCGGTTGACGCTGATCTCGTCGAACGTGGTGACCCGGCGCTGCGGCTGCTGGACCGCGGAGGCGAAGGTCATCGGCAGCATGGCGCCGATCGCGACCGCGCCGGCGACCATCACGAATTGCTTCACGCTCATTTCCGCCTCCCCAAGCTCAATAGTTCCACGTCCTGTGATCGGTCCCCGCCGGCGCCGTGCGCCGGACATGCTCGGCCATCTCGCGGACCACGCCGGCCCAGTCCGTGTGGTGCCAGTTATGGCCCTTCTTCGGGCGGCCGAACTCGAAACGCATCGGATAGTCGGCGCCGCCCATTTCGCGGACCATGTCCTGGAACTGGTAGACGGCGAGGTTCAGGTAGAAATCGTCCATCTCGCCGGCGAACAGGTTGATCCGGCCGCGCAGCTGCGGCCCGAGCGTCGCCCAATTGCGCCGCAAATGGGCGCTGAGGTCGAAGCCGTTGTCGCGCATGTAATTGGCGACGTCGCGGTTGATGACGCCGGTGCGCGGATCGAACAAGGCAACCGGATAGCCGTCCGGTCCGACCGGGCCGTGCGTCGCCTGCCAGATGCCGAGCTGATAGAAGGAGCGGCCGCGCGAGCCGAGCACAGCCTCGAGCCGCGCCAACTCGCGCATGTCGAACAAGGGTTGGCCTTCGCGCGAACGGCGGAACGGCCGCTCGCGCACCGACCATTCGTTCACGCGCAGGGTGAACATATTCTCGTCCTGATAGATGTTGGACGTCTGGTAGCGGGTGAAGTCGATCGGATCGGGATTGAACACCCAGGCGCCGCCGATCAGGTTCGGATAATGAAGCTGCATCGCCAGCGCTTCCCAGCCGCCGGTCGAGGCGCCCTCGACGATGCGGCCAAAAGGCTGCGAGATCAGCCGGAACTCGCGCTCGAGATGCGGAATCAGTTCGCGGGTGATCGCATCGCCATAGGGCCCGTTATTGGCCGAGTTGAGCGAATAGGATTCGACGAAATAGGGGCTCGGAATCTCGAAGGTGATCGCCACCATCCGCGGGAAATTGTCGCCCATCCATTCCTGGGCGAATTCGTAGCCGGTGCGGACATTGGCGTCGCGCGCGGCCGCCTGCGCGCCCGGAGTGTTCGAGGCGGGATCGGTGTTGAAGCTGAACGGCGCGTCGCCATGGCCGAAGACATAGACCGCCGGATAGCGGCTATTGGGATGCTCGGCCCAGCCGCGCGGCAGCAGCACGCTGGCGCCGATATACATTGGCGTGCCCCAGAAGCGGGACAGGATCTCGCTGCGGATCCGGACATGTTTGATCCAGGGCGTCTCGACCCGCTCCGGCGTCGGCGGGATCGTCTCGGTCAGCGACAGCGCGATCCGCTGCGACTGGGCCGGGTCGATCGTCACCCGCACCGGCCGGCTGTAGAGATTGCCGGCGATCATCGTCGAGAAGACGCGGCGGTTGGTGAGCGGCACCCAGATGCGGTGGCCGTCGGAGCGGGTCACCTGGGTGTATCGGGTGAGGACCGCCTGGACATGATAGTCGCCGGCGGGCAGCTGCGAGAGATCGATCGGGAAGCTGTCCGAGCCCTGGCCGATCGTGGCGGTCGCGCCGGGCCGCAGTCCTTCCACGTCGATCGCAAAAGCGGGCGGTCCGGTGATCCCGATCTGCAGCCGCGGTTCCGGCGACTCGCGCCGTGCGGCCACGACGATCAGGCGCCCGGTGACCGGTCCGTTGGATGCCCCGGCGGGAAGCGTGACGGCGAAACTGGGTTCGGCAAGAGCAGGTGACGACAAACCAAGGAGCAGTACCAAAAACGCCGACAGCCACAGCTTCCCCTGCTTCATCACGCCCGCCTCCATTCTCCCGCCAGCATCGATGCGCCGCGAGCCGCGATCCGCCACTCGCCCGCTCAAAAAAGCGCCCGCGCCGGTGAGGAACGGGCCTCGCCGATCGTCTTATCTGTGAGCGACGACAGAAGGAGCGCGATTTTGGCCGACCCGATGATCTCGACCGAGCAGCTCGCGCGGCGGCTGTCCGACCCGAATTTGCGCATCGTCGACGCGAGCTGGCATCTGTCCGCGCGGGATGCGGCCGCCGAGTTCGAGCAAGACCATATTCCGGGTGCGGTCTTCTTCGACATCGACGCTATTGCCGATCGCACCAGCGAACTGCCGCACATGTTGCCCTCGCAGGAGGACTTTGCCGAGGCGGTCGGCGCGCTCGGCATTTCGGCGCAGGACCATATTGTCGTCTATGACAGCGTCGGCATGTTCTCGGCGGCGCGGGTCTGGTGGACGTTCCGGGTGATGGGTGCGGCCCAGGTCCAGGTGCTCGACGGCGGCCTGCCGAAGTGGATTGCGGAAGGGCGACCGACCGAGGGCGGACGGCCGGTTCCGAAGCCGGCACGATTCGAGACGAATCTCCGGGCGGAGCTGGTGCGCGATCTCGCCGGCATTCGCCACGATCTGGAACAGGGCCAAGTGCAGGTCGTCGACGCCCGGCCGGCGCTGCGCTTCGCGGGCCAGGCGCCGGAACCGCGCGCGGGCCTGCGCAGCGGCCATATGCCGGGCGCGGTCAGCCAGCCGCTGAGCGGCCTGATCGACGCGGGCGGCCGGCTGCTCGATGCGAATGCGCTGCGCGAGACGCTGGTGCGGGCGGGCGTCGATCCGGCCGCGCCGGTCACGGCGACTTGCGGATCCGGCATCACCGCCGCCGGAATCGCCCTTGCCCTGGCGCGGCTCGGCAACGACCGCGCTGCCGTCTATGACGGCAGCTGGGCCGAATGGGGCAGCCGCAACGACGTTCCGGTGGTGATCGAGCCAATTCAGCCTAGCTGACGGGCACACCTTCCGCATTGACCACCCGCAATTGCGGGAAGCGCTGCCGCAGCGCATCGAGCCACTGCCGCGAATCGCCGACCAGGACGAGCGTCGCCCTGTCCGGAAGCAGCATCCCGGAAGCCAGCCCGTTGACCGCTTCGATGCTCGGCGGGCTCTCACCCAGCATCTCGGCGCGGGCCGATGCCAGCGGGGCGCCATTGGTCACCAGCGACGCGAGATAGTCGGCGAGGCCGGCGGTTCGCTCGGTCTGGGCGGCGACGCCGTTGACCAGGAAAGCGTTGCGCTCGGCGAGGATGTCCGCGGTCGCCGGCTCGGCCGACAGCCGGACCAGCTGGTCGAGGACGAGTCGCGCGACCTGGACCGCGGCGTCGTTACGAGTCTGGGTGGCGGCGATCAGCAATGTGCCGCCGGCGCGAGCGTCGATCAGGCTGCCGGCGCCGTAGGAAAGGCCGCGCCGCACCCTGATCTCCTGGTTGAGGAAGCCCAGGCTGCCGCCGCCGAGCCGGGCGCTGGCGATGCGTAGCGCCGGCCATGCCGCGTCGGTTCGGCCGACCGCGGGCACCGCAGCGAGCACGCCGGTCTGCCCGGCCGAGGGGATATCGACGACGAGAACCTGCGGGGGCGCGGCCGACCGCCGAGCCTCTGTCGGAGCGCGGGCCGTCCCTGAGGCCCAGCGCCCGAACAGCCGCTCGGCAAGCGCCGCGGCCGGCTCCGCGGCGAGGCTGCCGGTGATGATCAGCGTCGCATTGGCGGCGGTCCAACCGGACTGGTGGGCTGCGACCAGATCCGCCCGTGTCACCGAGCCGAGCGTCGCTGCGGTCGGGATCGCGCCATAGGGCGTGCCGGCATAGGCGGCGGTCGGCAGGACGCGGAGGCCCGCCTGCAGCGGCTGGCGCGCCGCGACCGTGAGCGCGTCGAGCTGCTGGCGCCGGACCGTCTCGATCTCGGCGTCGGCAAAGACAGGGCGCATCGCGATCTCGGCGAGCAGCCGGCCGCCGGCTTCGGCATTGGCGGCCGGCAAAGTCAGGGTGAACAAAGTCGCATCCGCCTCGGCGCTGCTCGAGATCGTGCCGCCGAGCTCGGCGACGGCCGCCGCGCCCCGCCGCCCCCGCACGCCCCGCCGCGCCCCCCGCCGGCCGCCCCCACCCCCGCGGCGTCCCGATCCCCGGCGCCACGCAAGGCGGTCGCCGCCATGATGTCCGCGAGACCCGCCTTGCCGGCGGGATCGGCGGCGTCGCCGCCGGCGATGATCAGCTTCAGCGTCACCAGCGGCACGTCCGACGAGCGGGCCGTGATCAGGCGCAGGCCGTTGCCCAGCCGGCGTTCGGCGATCGCCGGCAGCGTCCGCGGCCGCTCGGGACCGGCGGCGGGCGGCGCCTGGCGCTCGGCGTCCGTGGCCGCGACGATCGGCGGGCGCCGCGCCGGCGGCACGGTCGGCCCCATCGCCGAAATGTCCGCGCCCCGGCTGTCGCCGGTATAGCCGGCCGGGGGGCGCGCTTCATCCTGATAGCGGATCGTCACGCGGCGCGAGTCGGCCAGCCAGCGGCGCGCCACCCGCTGCACGTCCACGGCCGTCATCCGACGGATCGCGTCGAGCTGGCGGTCCTCGAACCGGGCATCGCCGACCAGGGCGACGCCGCCGCCGAGCTCGAAGGCCTGGCCACGCGGCGTCTCCCGGCGCAACAAAGCATCGCCCAGCATGCCGTTCTTCACCGCCGCCAGCTCGGCCGCGGAGACCGGCTCGTCACGCAGCCGGGCGACCTCGGCGGCCAATGCGGCCTGCGCCTCGTCGAGCGAGCGGTCGCGGGCCAGGGTCAGGTTGATCGCGAAGACGTGGCCGTCGCGGGCGACGATATTGAAGATCGCGGCGTTGGAGGCGAGCCCGCGCCGGTCGATCAGCTCGCGCCGCAGCCGCGCCGAAGCGCCGCGGGTCAACAATGCCTCGATCAGCGCCATGCCGGCGGAATCGCGATTGCCGACCGGGGGCGCCTGCCAGGAGAAGACCAAGGCGGGCAGCGGCACGTTCGGCGCATAAGCGTCGACGGTGCGCGGCTGGCGCCGCTCGGGCTCGGTGCCGGAATCGCGCGGCATCGGCTCCGAAGGGCGGGCGATCGCACCGAGATAGCGGTCGATCCAGGCGTCGAGCCGCGCCGGATCGAAATTGCCGGAAATGACGAAGATCGCATTGTCGGGCCGGTAATAGGCCTCGTGAAAGGCGCGCACATCGGCGAGCGTCGCCTGGTCCAGGTCGGTGATCGTGCCGCCGATCGGCCGGGCATAAGGATGGGTCGTGTAGGTGAAGGCCGGCAGCAGGGTGTAGAGGATGCGTCCATAGGGCTGGGCGAAGATGCGCTGGCGCAGCTCCTCCTTCACGACGTCGCGCTCGGCGCGGAACGACGCCTCGTCGATCACCAGGTTGCGCAGCCGCTCGCCTTCGAGCCAGATCAGCGCCTCGAGCTGATTGGCGGGCGCAGTGACGTAATAATTGGTGTAATCGAAATGGGTCGACGCGTTGGTCGAGCCGCCGATCGAGGTGATGAACGGCGACACGCCCTGGGGAAGGTTGCGCGTCGTCCGGAACATCAGATGCTCGAACAGATGGGCGAAGCCGCCACGGCCGCGGGGATCGTCGCGCTGGCCGACATTGTACCAGACGTTGACCGAGGCCGTCGGCGAGGAGGGATCGAGGATCGCGAACACGCGGGCGCCGTTGGGCAGGGTCCGCGCCGTGTAACGCAGCGCCGGCACCGTGACCGAAGCCTGGGCGAAGGCGGGCGCCTGTCCGGACAGCCCGGCCGCGAGCAGCGCCAGGATCGCGAGAATGAGCCGCATGAGTGATTCC